>DASSYG010000421.1:0-3183 GCA_035703405.1 Acidimicrobiales bacterium
CCATCGTCTTGCCTTGCAGCCCGGGAAGTTCGGTCCTCACCGCGTCGATGCCGCCGCTGACCTTTTCGATCAACGCTTCGGCGGCTGCCGGGTCGTCGAGTATCTTCCCGGCTGCTTTCGTGATGGCCCGCCAGGTGTCGACGGTGCCCGACCCCAGCGTCGCGATCGTCGGGGCGATCTTCGAGAGCTTGTCGTACGCGGTCTTCGACTCGGCGAGGTAGGACACCACGATCAGGTCGGGGTGGGTCGCGGCAATCTGTTCAAAGGGCAGCGCGGTGGTGGCGTGCAGTGTTGCGGCCTCGCGCAACTCGGTGTCACGCCAGGGCAGGCCATCCGCGATGTTCGGATCGGCCAGATGGGCGGTCGGGGCGTGGTCGAGGGCGGCGAGCACGTCGGTCCACTGCTTGTCGAGCGAGACGATCCGCCGGGGTTTCACCGGTGCCTCGGTGGCCCCGTAGCGGTGGTCGATGGTGACGGTCTCACCAATGCCATCGGCATCGGCGGCCGACGTCGACCCGGGCGAGCCGCACCCGACCGTGACGAACCCGAGTGCAGCGACGCAGCAGACAGCCCGCAGAGCCGTGCATCGGACAGTGGCGAATCGGGGTGTGGTCACGCTTCGGCTCTCCAGTAGGCGACGAGTTCGACGGCTTCGGCCGGCAGGCCGACCTCGTCACGGACGTAGCGGCGGACCATGGTCAGCCCCCGGCTCTCCCCGCCACCCCACACATAGGTCGTGCCCTCGGACCACACTTGGCCGATGACCGCCTCACGGAGCTGAGCGACCCGCTCGGCGGTGGGGGCGTCGCGGTGGTGCAGCCAGGTCACCTCGGTGGTCGGGGTCACGGCGAGGTCCTGGTGGGTGGTTTCGTCGACGACCTGGGCGACCAGGCGGATCGGTGTGCCCGCGGGCAGCGACTCGATGATCACCGCCGCCGCGGGCAGGCCGGTCTCGTCCGCGACGAGCAGATACCGGTCGGTGTCGGCGGGGGGCTGCCAGGTCGTGCGCGGCCCCCAGAGCGCGACCGGGTCACCGGGTTGCGCCCGGGCCACCCACGACGACGCGGGCCCGGCATGGTCGTGCAGGACGGCGAGCACGTCGAGTTCGTGGGAGGCGGACCGCCATTCCCGAACGGTGTAGTAGCCGCCGACCGGGCGGGTCGCCTCGGGCATCTCGATGCAGGCCTCCCAAGAGAACTGCTGGTCGATCGTCAATTCGGTCTGGCCCGGCGGTGGTAGCAGGAGGTAGCAGAACATGTCGGGTCCCACCGGCGCGAAGTCGACGAGATCGCCACCGGCGAAGGTGATGCGACGAAGATGGTCGTGCACGTCGGCGACGGCGGAGACCTGGGTGAGATAGGTCTTGTAGCGGGTGAGTCCGTCGGTGACGGAGCGTTCGGCGGTCTTGGTGGACATCGGTACCTCGTGGTCGGCTCGGTCGACCACAGAGCACAGCCGACCTCCTGATGTTAGGGAGCCTTAATGGCACGCGCAAGGTCGTGCGAACCTCATGGGCCCGCGAAACTCCGTGTCCACCGGTCAACCTTTCCGTGGTGCGGTTCGTTGAAGAAGGTGTGTACCGGTTGGATGCCGAAAGCGAAACGAGCGTCGCGCCGCCCCTCGACGAGCCCGACTCGGGTGCCGAGCCGGTGAGCACCGAAGAGACCGGTGACCGAGCGTTCGAGGCGGCCTACGACGACCTCTTCCGGGCCGGCTATCGCGTCAGCTTCCGGATTCTCGGGTCACGCCCCGAAGCCGAGGACGTCACCCAGGAGGCGCTCACCCGCGCGTATCTGCGCTGGCGAAAGATCCACCCGTATGCGGAGGCGTGGGTGTCACGGGTGGCGTCGAACCTCGCCATCGACGCCTGGCGACGGCGGAAACCCGCCGGACTCCGGGTCGTGGACGACGAGATCGACCACCACATCGAGCTGGGCGACCGGCTCGATCTGCTCCGCCTGCTCGATGCCCTCCCCAGACGTCAGCGCCAGGTGCTCGTCCTGCGCTACCTGGCCGATCAGACCGAACAAGCAACGGCCGACGCGCTCGGCTGTTCGGTCGGGTCGGTGAAACGCCACAGCCACCGGGCGCTCAACGCATTGCGCGCCCGCAGCCACGACACGACCGAGAGGTGATTGTCATGTTCGAACACTTCGACGACCCGAAGCCGCCGAGCCCCGACCCCGAGGGATGCACCCGGGTGGTCGGGCGGGCCCGCCAACGTCGGCGACGTCGGCGCCGCCGGGTGGCGGTCTCGACCACCGGCTTCGTCGCCGTCGGTGTGTTGGCTGTCGCCGGATTCTTCGTCACCGAAGCGCGACGACTCGACTCGGTGAACCGTGTCGACGTGGCGACCCAGCCGTCGTCGGAGCCTGGCGTGCAGACGATTCTCGTCGTGGGAACCGATCGGGGTGTGAGTTCCGCAATGGTCGGTGCGGGAGCCGGCGCCGATGCGATCGCCGCGATCCGCATCGACGGAGCCGCCCACACCGTCTCGGTGCTGGCCATTCCCCGGGACCTCGCCCTCGCCGATTCGGCGACCGGGAACCCGGCGACGGTGAGTGCGATCTTCCGGTCCCGTGGCCCCTCCGGACTGATCTCGTCGATCCAGGACGCGCTTCGTGTCGACGTGTCGCACTACATCCAAGTCGATCCGGCCGGATTCGCGGCCCTGATCGACTCGACCAACGGTGTCGAGGTCCGATCATCAGCGTCGTTACGTGACCTCAGGTCCGGGTTCCGGCTCCCCGGTGGAGTCTGTACGCAGCTCGACGGCGAGTCCGCGCTCGCCCTTGCCCGGTCCCGGTTCGTCGAGGTGGACCGCGGGGGTCGATGGGAGCCGGACGGCCTGAGTGACATCGGGCGAATGCAGCGCGAGAACATCCTCGGTCGGGCACTCCTGGATTCGCTGCAGCGTGCGAACCTCGCCGATCCGGTCTCCCTCGATCATCTCGTCGACGCGTTCGTCGACCACGTGACCGTCGACGCCGGACTGCACCGTGACGACCTGATCGACCTCGTTCGTACCGTGCGATCCATACCGGTCGGCCAGATCTCGACCGCCTGGCTACCCCTGGACATCGGCGAACAACCCGATGGCGCAACCAGCTTCGAACTCGGCCCGGACTGGCAGGCCACCGTCGATGAGTTCACGTCCGGACAGGTTCTCCCCGGTGTCGACCC
>DASSYG010000425.1:0-7705 GCA_035703405.1 Acidimicrobiales bacterium
ACCTCGCCCACCAGGCCGTGGGGCCCGATCCCGTCCTTGGTGACGTTGCGGGCGAAGTCGCTCTGGTGCCCGCCCAGGACCCACACGCCGTCGGATGCGCTCATGGCGTGACGCTAGGCCCCGAGGAGCTCGTCGCGCAGCGCCCGCTTGAGGAACTTGCCGGTGGCGTTGCGGGGCAGGGACTCGGTGCGGAACCACGTCGTGGTCGGGATCTTGTGGGCGGCGATGCGACCGTCGAGGAAGGTTCGCAGGCCGGCCTCGTCGAGGGTGGAGCCGTCGCGCACCACGATGGCGGCCGCCACCGCCTCGCCCAGCCGCTCGTCGGGCACGCCGAACACCGCCGCCTCGGCCACGTCGGGGTGCTCGTAGATCGCGGCCTCGACCTCGGCGCAGTACACGATCTCCCCGCCGCGGAGCACCATGTCCTTGGCCCGGTCGACCAGGAAAAGAAAGCCGTCGGAGTCGATCCGGCCGATGTCACCAGTGTCGAACCAGCCGTCGACGATCGCCTCGGCGGTGGCCTCGGGCCGGTTCAGGTAGCCCTTGATGACCACCGGCCCCTTCACCCAGAGCTGTCCGACCGTGTCGGGGTCGCGCGGCAACTCGGCGCCGGTCGGGTCACACAGCTTTGCATCCAGGGTCGGCACGATCGGACCGCACGAGGATGGCTTGGTCTCATAGGTGGCGGCGATGTTGGCCGTCACGATCCCGCTGGTCTCGGTCAGTCCGTAGCCCGTCGATGCCGAACCCTCACCCAGCGCGTCGCCGATCTTTTCGACGAGGTCGGGAGGCACCGGCGCGCCGCCGCCCGAGAGTGACGCGAGCGTGGAGGTGTCGCGGGTCGCGTAGTCGGGATGCATGAGCAGTTCACGGCTCATCGTCGGTACACCGGCGAGGTTCGTGACGCCTTCCCGTTCGATCAACTCGAGTGCCCGACCGGCATCCCATTTGTGCATGAGCACGAGCGTGCCGCCGGCGAGCGTGACCGGGTGCAGCACACAGTTGCATGCGGTCACATGGAACAGCGGCGTCGTCGCCAAGTAGACGAGTGGCTTGGATGCGGGCTCGTCGCCGACGTCCTTGTCGCCATCCGCCGCGCCGTTGGTCGCATCTTCGGCCGCCGCGGCCCCTTGTGCGGTCACGGTGACGAGCGTCCAGAACACCAGATGCAGCACGTTGTGGACCGACCCGCGGTGGGTGATCTGAGCGCCCTTGGGTTTGCCGGTGGTTCCCGAGGTGTAGAAGATCGTCGCGTCGTCGTCCGGGTCGATCTGGACCGCTGGCAACGTGTCGGGGACAGCACCGGCGATCACGTCATCCCACCGGTCGACGCCCGCGGGCAACTCGCGGTCGACACGCGTGGCGATCACTTGCAAGCTCTGGTCACGGCGCAGATCATCGAATATGGGCACGAGGCGCTCGAGCCGTTCGGAGTCCACGATCACCACTTCGGGCTGCGCATCCCGCAGCGCGAAGTCCATCTCCGCAGTCGTCCACCAGGCGTTCATTCCGACCAGCGCGGCTCCGATCGAGACGGTCGCCCAATAGGCGATCACCCATTCCGGATAATTCCGCATCGACACCGCGACCCGGTCGCCACTGCCGACGCCGTAGTCGTCGCGTAGCCGGTGGGCCAGCGCGCGCACCAGACGATGCGTCTCGGCATAGCTGAGGTGTTCGTCCTCGAAGATCAGATACGGCCTGTCGCCTTGGAGCGCCGAGAGATCCCAGACCTCGCGCATCGTGGCGGGCGCGGTGGCAAAGACCCGGTTGGTCTGTCCCCGAATCTCGATCTCGTTCATGGCGAACGGGCCGCCGGGTGCGGTCATCTGCTCCCAGGCGTCGAGAAAATGGCGGACCGGATCGGAACTCACTGGTTGTCTCCTTGCGGATCGCGTCCGGTGGGTCCGGACATTCGTCCCTGACGATCGTGCCACGTCTCGGGACCCGGTGTTCGCACTCCGTGGGATCTGGCGTGTGGTTCGCTCACCGCCCCCGAGGTGCGCGTGGCGCAATGGATGAACGTGGGCGGTGTCGATCGTCGAGAGCCACGGCTTCGCGGGTCCGTCGACCCCGGTATCGCTGGGCGTCCGCGAGACTGAGCGTCGTGTCCGATCCGGTTGCATCGTGGGCGTCGTCTGGGAGCGGATCGAACGCACCGGCCGGTCACGCGACCGGTCCCACAGTGGTCTTGACGGGGGCATCGGGATTGCTCGGAACCTGGCTCCGACGGACCGTTCCCGACGGCATCGATCTCGTCGGGGTCGTCCACCGGCGTGCCCCCGAGGGGATCCGCCACGTCGACGCGGATCTGCGCGACGAGGCAGCGACTCGGGCGGCGATCGGAGCGGTTCGACCCGACCTGGTGATCCACGCCGCCTACCGTCTCGATGCGCCGTCGATCGTCGCCGCGACGCGTCACGTGACCGCCACGGCACGCGACGCCGATGCCCATCTCGTGTTCGTCTCGAGTGATGCGGTGTTCGCCGGGGACGGATTGCCCCGGGCCGAGGATGCGGTGCCGGATCCGCCCCACGACTACGGCCGCTGGAAGGCGGAGGCCGAAACCCTCGTTGCCGGGCTCGGTCGTCGATCGACGATCGTGCGTCTCCCGCTGTTGGTGTCGCTCGACCCACCCGATCACGTGCTCGCCCGCATCAGGCAGGGTGCGGCGACCCGAACGCCGACGATCTGGTTCGATGACGAACTGCGCCAGCCGGCGTCGGCCGCGGAGGTCGCCGCGGCGCTCTGGCGGATCGTGGGACTCGACCGGGCAGACCGGAGCGGAGTCTGGCACCTGCCCGGGCCGGAGCTGCTCAGCCGGTTCGCGATCGCTCAGCGGGCCGTGGCAAGGCTGGGACTGGAGACGTCCGCGATCGTCGCGGCGCCGACGCCGGCAGGGGTGGTACGACCCCGCAGCCTCGTCCTCGAGGGCGGCCGCGCCGCCGAATCAGTCGATTGGTCCCCCTCACCGATTCCATGACGGCGGCAGCGAGCGAGGGCGCGAGGTCGACGCAACTGGATCTGTCGGACGACGAGTAGCGTCCCGGCGATGAGCGCGGAGGCACCCGGGTGGACCCGGTCGGTGTGGGTCCACAGTTTCGTGCTGCTCGGCCTGCTCGTCGCGCTGGTGCCGATCATCGGACTCCGGGGGCAGACCCTGAACGACGAGGGCGCCGCCATGGCCCAGGTGCAGCTTCTGAACCAGCACCACACGTGGTTCATGCCGAACCCGTTCCCCGAGGCCGACCCCGACGGGTCGGCGTTCCCCCTCGATCGATCGACCCAGGGTGAGCACGGGTTCGCACCGCTGATCAAACACCCGGCCTATCCCGTCCTCCTCGCCGGTGCCGATCGCCTCGGCGGCCGATTCGGCATCGTCGTCCTCGGCATCCTCGGCACGGTCATGGCAGCGGTTTCGGCCGCGCTGATCGCGCGTGAGATCCGGCCCGAGCTGGCCCTGCCGACATTTTGGATCACGGGGCTCTTCTCACCGTTGTTCTTCGATGCGTTCATCGTCGTCGCGCACTCGATCGCGGCGGCGGGTGCCGGGATCGCCGCGCTGGGTCTGGTGAGATGGCTGCGACATCGGAGCCGGTCCGGTCTCGTGATGAGCTTCGCCGGCATCGCGTGGGTGACGGCATTGCGCAACGAGGGACTGTTGCTCGGCATCGCCCTCGGCGGGGCGGTCGTCGCACAGGCGCTGTTGGTGAGACGGAAGGACCTCGGCCCACGACGGCCCACGTGGTGGCTCGGTCCAGCGGTCGTCGGCGCCGCTGCGCTGGCGTTCGCACTCGACCGGTTCGCCGGGAGACTGTTGACCCCGACGACCCTGCCCAGCACGCTCAGCGCAACGTCGACGACAGGCGGCTACCTCGCCGACCGGGTCGACGCCTTCATTCTCACCTGGCTGCTTCCCGGCTACGCGTCATCTCCCGACCCCATCGTCGGGCCGATCCTGGTCGTCGTCTTCACTGCGTTGCTGGCGCTCCAGCTCCGCAAGACCCGGCCGGATCGAGGCCTGTGCATCGTTGCGATCGTCGGGATGTGGGCCGGAGCCCTCTACTGGGTGGTGTTCACCTCCGTCGGGATCGTGCCGGGAATCCTGATGGCCTTCCCGCTCCTCGCCGTGGCAATCGTCGCCTGGAAACGGCCACGTGTGACCGACACGCCGGTTGTCGTGCTCGCGATCGCGGTGTCGTTGTTCGCGCTCGGCGTGCTCGCCACCACCTACCGCGTCGGGGGAACCACCGAATGGGGCTCCCGCTATCTGGCGATCGGTATCCCACTCGCGACGCCGCTGATCGCGCTCACCCTCGAAAGGTCCTATCGCCGGCTGCCCGATCCGCGACGCGTCCTCGCGGTTCTGGCCGCCGTACCGCTCGCGATCGCACCCGCAGTGGTGTCGGTCACCTCATTGCGCGCGGCGCACAAGTTCTCGGCCGTGCGTATCGCCGACGAGGTCGCCGACCACGTGCACGACACGACGCCGGGCGACGGCGGTAAGCCTGTGGTCGTCACCGACATGTTGTACCTCCCGCGGATCGCCTGGCGTGATCTCGACCAGGCTCGATGGTTGGCGGCCGATGACGAGCGGCTGTCCGAATTGGTCGTACGGCTCCACGGACTCGGGATCGAAGAGTTTCTCTTCATCACCGACGAGACACGTCCTCGGGTGGGCGGCGGGTACGACCTCGTCGACTGTGTACGGCAATCACGTCAGTCGAGTCCGTGGAGCATCTGCCGGGCGATCCGAGCGCCCGTCGATCATCCGTGATCGGGTCGAAGGCACTTTCCGCCCGACTCGCGCCGGTAGAGGTCCTTGACCGTGCGCCCGGGTGATGGTTGACTCGTGCGCCGTGGGTGAACACCGTTCACCCGGGGACCGCACGATCAGGAGAGCCGATGAAGTCGCGAACGATTGTCGCACCCATGCTGGGCGCCGCATTGGCCCTTGTCGTTGCGACCGGTTGCAGCGAACCTGCCCCCGATTCCACCGGTGCCCATGCCGCGCCCACCACGGTCGTCGCCGGGTGCAGTCCGACCCAGCTGCTCGAATGCGCCGGCGAGTCCACGCTCGCCGACTACGTGCCGGCGAAGAAGACGACGGCGACGGGAGCGCCGATCACCCTGGGCATGGTCAACCAGGAGAACACGCCGGCCGCGTCGTTTCCCGAGCTGACCAAGGCCACCCAGGCCGCGGTCGACTGGGTCAACGACGAACTCGGTGGCGTCGACGGCCACCCGATCGAGCTCGAGACCTGTAACACCAAGTTCTCCGCCGAAGGCTCGACCGCCTGTGGCCAGCAGTTCGTCGAAGCGAAGGTGCCCGCGGTGCTCGGCGGCATCGACGTTTTCGGCAACTCCATCGATGTGCTCGAGGCCAACGACATCCCCTTCGTCGGCGGCATCCCGGTCTCGAACCAGTCCGCGGTGAACAAGAACTCCTTCCAGTTCAGCGGCGGCACCTGGGGCTCCGCGATCGCCTTCGCCGACTACGCGGCCCGCACACTGCACGCCAAGAAGGTCGCGGTCATCTACGCCGAGTTCGGGTCGATCAGCCAGAGCGCCGAATTTGCCGAGAAGGTCCTGAAGGATCACGGCGTGACCGCACAGATGATCCCGTACCCGGTGCTCGCCACCGACCTGTCGTCCGCGCTCGAAGCGGCTGCCGCCGCAGAACCCGATGCGATGCTGGTGTTGGCTGCCGATTCGGGCTGCAAAGCCGGCTTCGACGGTGTCGCCGCACTCGAACTAACCGCCCAGACGTTCTACGTGGGCGCCTGCGCCGCGCCGACGATCCTCGACTCGGTGCCCGCGGCCGAGACCGACGGGACGATCGTGAACGTCGAAGGACCCGTCACGAGCACGAATCCCGACGTCGACACCACGCTTTACAGCGCCGTGATCGCCAAGTACGGAGACGGCATCGATGCCGCGAGTGCCGGCACGGTCACCTTCCGGTCGTTCATGAACCTGTACATGGTCCTGCGGGACCTCGGCGCGGACGACATCACTCCCGCAGCGATCATGAACGCGTTCCGCGTCAAGGTCGACGCGCCCAGCTTCATGGGTCACCCCTACACGTGTGACGGCAAGCAACTGGCCGACCTGACTGCCCTGTGCTCACCCCAGCAGATCCTCGCCAAGATCCGGGACCGGCGCCTCACCCAGCTCGGCTCCTGGATCGACGTCGGCACGATCTACAGGTAGTCGAGGGGCCGACGATTTCCACCTACCTGGGCTACCTGTTCGCCGGGCTCGGCGGCGGCGCGGTCATCGCGTCGCTTGCACTCGGCCTGGTTCTGACCCATCGCGCCTCGGGGGTCGTCAACTTCGCGCACGCCGCGATGGGCATGTACGTGGCGTTCGCGTTCTACGAGTTCCGCAGTACCGGCGACTTGGTGCTGCCGATCCTGGGTCTGCCGGCGCGCATCGAGCTGGTCCCCCGGCCCACGCTGGCCACCTCGTTGCTCGTCGCGCTGGTGCTCGGCGCGCTCCTCGGACTCGTGGTGTACGGACTGATCTTCAGGCCGCTGCGGCGCGCGCCGGCATTGGCGCGCGTCGTCGCGTCGCTCGGGCTGTTCCTGTACCTGCAGCAGGTGGTCCAGATGCGGTTTCCCTCCACCGGTGCCGCCGTGCAGACCAAACGCCAGGTGCTCGACGAGACACCGGTCCACTTTCTGGGCACCACCGTCACCGCCAACCGTCTGCTTCTCGCCGGGCTGGTCGTGGTCGTCACCGCGCTGCTCGCCGCGTTGTTCCGCTTCACCAGCTTCGGCCTGGCCACCCGAGCCGCTGCGAGCAACGAGGACGGCGCGCTGCTGACGGGTGTCTCCCCCGATCGGGTCGGGGTGGCGAACTGGATGCTCGCCTCGATCCTCGCCGGATTCGCGGTGATCCTCATCGAACCGATCTCGGGACTCGACGCGTCCTCGACGAGCCTGCTCGTGGTGCCCGCGCTCGCCGCCGCACTGGTCGGTGGGTTGTCGTCGTTCGTGCTCACCGCGGTCGGTGGCCTGGGCATCGGCATGGTCCAGTCGCTCACTCTCGGCTATGCGGTGCAGCCTTCGACCACCTGGATCCCCGACTGGTTGCCGACCACCGGTCTGCAGGCGGCGGTGCCGGTGGTGGCGATCCTCGTCGTGTTGGCGCTGCGCGGCGACGCATTGCCCGACCGGGCCGCGGTACTGGGCCGGCGCCTGCCGCCGTCGCCCACCCCGCGGCACGTCACGATCTGGTCGGTCGTGCTGTCGATCGGCGTGGTCGTGGCGTTGAGTACCTTCGGCGCCGCGAACCGACAGGCGCTCATCGTGTCGATGGTCTTCGCGCTTCTCGCCCTGTCGGTGGTGGTGATCACCGGGTACGTCGGGCAGATCTCGCTCGCGCCGCTCGCGTTCGCCGGGGTGGCCGGCTTCGCCGTGATCCACTTCGCCGACGCCGGCATCGGATTCCCGCTCGCGACGTTGCTCGCCGCATCGGTGGCCACGGTGCTCGGCGTGCTCGTCGGGTTGCCGGTCACCCGGGTGCGCGGCATGAGCCTCGCCGTTGCGACGCTCGCGATCGCCGTGGCGATCGAAGGACTGCTGCTGGGAAGCCAATCGTTCTCGGGCGGCGCGATCGGCATGTCCGCGCCGCGGCCCACCCTGTTCGGCGTCGACCTGGGGATCGGCGCGACTGGTGACGCCAACTTCCGTCCCATCTT
>DASSYG010000002.1:0-5406 GCA_035703405.1 Acidimicrobiales bacterium
CCATTTCCCGCTGGCACTCGGTCGCCTCCCATGCCGAGTCGACCACCGCCGCCAGCGGTTCGACGGCAGCCCAGGTGTCATGTGCCACATCCGCAGACGTCGTGTCCGGGGTCGCCACGCCGCTCACACGGTGCGCCCGTAGAACGCCGCCAGCTGATCGGCCAGACACACCCCCGGGGCCACGTCGACGACCTGGCCGAACGGTGCAACACCCTCGGGCCCTCGCAATGCTTCGGTGACCGAAATCCGCACGCGCCGCAGCAGGTCTCCGGCGAGCTCCTCGTCGAGGTCGGCTTCTTGCCCGGTGGCCCGAGCGAGATCCCAACCATGCACGTACTGATCGGCGGTGATCATGCCGAGCATGAACCCGCCGGAAACCTCACCGAACGGCATCGAGATCGGCTTTTCCAGCGCGTCACGTGACCCGAAGGCCCGCTCGGCGATCTGCACCGACAGGTCATAGGCGGCGAGCAGATCCTGAGGACTCTGTGCCTCCTCGGGGGTGACGTATTCGCCGTTCAGTTGCGCCGAGATACCCCGTGGCACGGCCACGAAGTGGTCGATCAGGGCGCGCACATCCCAGGCCGCACATGGCGTCGCCGCCCCGAACTGGTCGGCCCTGACCCGGGCCAGAATTTTGCGGGTTCCCTCAGCGGCCCGGCTCAGCGATTCGACGGTCAGTGCATCTTCCACGGCAACCTCCAAGTTCATGCGTACCTGTCGCCACGCTACCGGCGAGCCGAAAAAAGCTGACGAGCGGTCGGAGTGCCGGTTCAGCGACTCGCCGGGTTGCTTCGTCAGCGCCGCATCATGCGTCGGCGACGTATCGCTCGTCCGCGTCGCGGAGTGCCTTGCGGATCGCGGCAGCGGCGGCATCCAGGTCGTCGGGAGCAGGAGAAGGGTCAGCCTTCGCGAAGTCGAGGTCGGCCTCAGAAGTGATCGGGATCGTGTGCAGGTGGACGTGGGGTACCTCGAGTCCGGCGATGATCAACCCGACCCGTTCCCTGCCGAACGCCGCGCGCTGGGCCCGGCCGATCGTGCGGGCGACGCCCATGAGATGCGCGCTGGTGTCGGCGTCGAGGTCGAGCCAGTTGTCGACCTCGACGCGAGGCACGATCAACGCGTGACCGGCCTGGATCGGGCTGATCGTCATGAACGCGACCGCCACTTCGTCACGCCACAGGAACCGTCCCGGGAGGTCTCCGTCGATGATCTTCGTGAACAGAGTTGGCATGTCGACCTTTCGTCCTGGGATCGTCGTGATCGCGTTCCACGCGGGGTGGACGCGCCTGTGAACCTAGGCTCTACTGCGTGACCGACGTCGCCCAACCTCCGGTGCTCGACAGAGGTTGGAATCCGTGGACGATTCCGAACGCGATATCGGCGATCCGACTGGCGTGTCTGCCGGTGTTCGTCTACCTGCTCTTCGGCGCGGACCACCGGGCCGCCGCTGCCTGGCTGCTCGCGGCGCTGGGCATGACCGACTGGGTCGACGGGTACATCGCCCGGCACTTCGACCAGGTGTCGGAGCTCGGCAAGATCCTGGACCCGGTGGCCGACCGGATGCTGTTCTTCGTCGGGCTCACCTGCATCCTGATCGACGGGACGATCCCGATCGTGATCGGGGTCGCGATCCTCGCCCGCGAGATCGTCGTCGGCGCCACCACCGTCATCCTGGGAATGATGGGCGCACGACGGATCGACGTGACCTGGTTCGGCAAGGCCGGCACCTTCGCCAACATGGTCGCCGTCCCGTCCTTCCTGGGGTCGCACAGCACGCTGAGTTACGCGCCGCTACTCGGCGTGATCGCGTGGATCGCGGTCGTCCCGGGCCTCGTCCTGTCGTACTACGCCGCGATCCTGTACGTCCCGATCGCCCGCCGTGCACTCGTCGAAGGCCGAGCCGCCCGGGCCGGAGCGACCGGATTGCCGTACCCTCGCCAGTAGGGTCGGTACCCATGAAAGCCGTCATCATGGCCGGTGGCGAGGGAACTCGGCTGCGTCCACTCACGTCGAACGTGCCCAAACCGATGTTGCCCATCGCGAACATTCCGATGATGGAGCACGTGGTCGACCTGCTCGTCGGCCACGGCATCACCGACATCGTCGTGACCGTCGCGTACCTGGCGGACACGGTGCGGAACTACTTCGGGGACGGCTCCGAATTCGGCGTGCGCATGGTGTACGCCACCGAGGAGACGCCACTCGGGACCGCGGGGTCGGTCCGCAACGCGATGGAGGAGCTCGACGAACGCTTCGTCGTCATCTCCGGCGACGTGCTCACCGACATCGATCTGTCGGCCATCGTCGCCTATCACGACGAGCGCAACGCGCTGGCCACGATCGGTCTCGTCGCCGTCGAGAATCCCCTCGAGTTCGGGATCGTGATCACCGACGAGGACGGGGCCATCGAACGATTCCTCGAGAAGCCGTCGTGGGGTCAGGTGTTCAGCGACACGATCAACACCGGAATCTTCGTGCTCGAACCCGAGATCTTCGACTTCATCCCCGCCGAGGGCCCCTCGGACTTCTCCTCGGACGTCTTCCCCCAGGTCCTGGAATCCGGCAAGGGTCTGTACGGCACGGTGGCCACGGGCTATTGGGAGGACGTGGGCACCCTCGAAGCTTACAACCGGGTGCACACCGACGTCCTCGACGGTCGGGTCGACGTGCGGATCGACGGGTTCGAGTTGCGCGATGGAGTCTGGTTGGGCGAGGGCGCCGAGCTCCATCCCGACGCGGTCGTGTCGGGCAAGGTCGTGATCGGGGACTCGTGCCGCATAGAGGCCGGGGTCACCTTGGGCGCCTACACGGTGCTGGGACGCAACGTCCGGGTGCGGGCCGACGCCAACCTCGAACGGGCCATCGTGCACGACAACGTCTACGTCGGTGAAGGCGCATCGATCCGAGGGGCGGTCGCGGGCCGAGGGACGGACCTGCGGCGGGGAAGTCGCCTGGACGACGGCGTGGTCGTGGGGGACCAGTGCTTCATCGGTGAGGACGCCGTGGTCTCCTCGGGAGTGAAGGTGTTCCCGTTCAAGACCGTCGAGGCCGGAGCAATCGTCAACACGTCGATCGTCTGGGAATCCAAGGGTGCGCGCAGTCTGTTCGGGCGTTTCGGTGTCTCGGGCATCGCGAACGTGGACGTCACTCCCGAAGCCGCCTGCCGGGTCGCGATGGCCTACGCGACGACCATGCCCAAGGGCGCGACGGTGGTCACGTCCCGGGATTCGAGCCGTGCCGGTCGGATGCTGAAGCGAGCCGCGATGGCCGGGCTGAACGCCGCCGGCGTCAACGTCGTCGACCTCGAAGTCGCGTCGCTTCCGGTCACCCGTTTCGTGGTGTCCCAGCCGCGGTCGGCCGGCGGAATGTCGATCCGGCTCGAAGGCGACGACGTCCAGTCGGTCGTGATCCGGTTCTTCGATTCGAGTGGACTGGACCTGTCCGATGCCGCGCAACGCAAGATCGAACGACTGGTCAACCGCGAGGACTATCGACGGGTGCTCGCGAGTGAGATCGGCGACATCGCGTATCCGCCCCGGGCACTGGACCACTACAGCGTTGCTCTGCAGGACACCATCGACCTCGACGTCCTGCAGTCCGCGACCCCCAAACTGGTCGTCGACTATTCGTTCGGGTCGACGTCGTTCGTGATGCCGATGCTCTGGTCCAAGATCGGCGCGGACGTCCTGGGGGTCAATCCGTACGGATCGACCTGGGGCATGGTCAACTCCGACGCCGACGAGCGGCTTCACCGGGTCGCCGATCTGGTCACCACTTCGGGGGCCGATCTGGGCGCGGTCATCGACCCCGACGGTGAGCGGCTGACGATCGTCGACGGCACCGGCCGGATCCTGACCGACACCGAATCGCTGCTCGCATTCGTCGAGCTCGTGTCCGGCCACATGGACGGCTCCTCGATCGCCGTACCGGTGTCGGTGACCCGCCACGTGGCCACCGCCGCCGCGTCAGGTGGAGCCACGGTGCGCTGGACCCAGACTTCGACCGGCGCGCTCATGGACGCGGCGCTCGAAGCCGACGTCGGGTTTGTCGGTGACGCATTGGGCGGATTCATGCTTCCGGGCTTTCTCCCCACCTTCGATGCCGCCGCGGCGTTGGTCAAACTCCTGGAACTCCTCGCGCTCGCGGACACGACACTGGCCACGGTCGTCGGTGGGTTGCCCCAGCCCCACGTGGTGCATTCGACGATCGTCACGCCATGGGACCGCAAGGGGATGGTCATGCGTTCCCTGGTGGAACAGACCCAGGATCTCGACGTCGAACTCGTCGACGGGGTCAAGGTCTGGCACGGCGACGATTGGGTTCTCGCGCTGCCCGACGTGTCCGAACCGATCACGCATCTGTGGGCGGAAGCCGAAGACGAACAGGCGGCCCGTCGGCTCGCCGACGAGTACGCGCGTCGCATCACCGAACTCGTCCGCTGAGCGACTCCTGAGACCCCGACCGGCCGTGCCGACCGGTCTGCTACAGCGCGATAGGTTGGAGGGCCATGGACGTTCCCGAGAACCTGCGCTATTCGACCGATCACGAGTGGGCGGAGCCCAACGACGGCGAGCTGCGTGTCGGGATCACCGACTACGCCAGAGACGCACTCGGTGATGTCGTGTTCGTGTCGCTCCCAGAAGTCGGAACCGACTACGAAGCCGCCTCGGTGGTCGGCGAGGTCGAGTCCACTAAAGCGGTGTCGGAGATCTACACCCCGGTAAGTGGCCGCATCACCGCGGTGAATCAGGCACTCCTCGACAACCCCGAGATCATCAACGCCGATCCCTACGGGGAAGGGTGGCTGTTCCGCATCGAGCCCTCCGACACCGGGGCCTTCGACCAGATGCTCGATGCGGCGGCATACCGCGCCCACACCAGCGACTGAGAGCAAGCGGATCTCCTCGTGTACTGCAACAACTGTGGTCACCAGAATCCACTCGGATCGAATTTCTGTTCCTCCTGCGGAGCGGTGTTGAACTCTGCCGGCAATGACCCGGTGACCGTCACCTTCCAACTCGAGTCGACCGGGGGCACCGAAGAGGTGGCCGTCGATCTGGAGGACCTCGCGGTCAACGGGGTCATGGTCGTCACCCGTGGGCCGAACGCCGGTTCCCGTTTCGCGCTCGGCTCGGACTTCATCACCGCCGGTCGTCACCCTGACAGCGACATCTTCCTCGACGACGTCACCGTCTCGCGCAATCACGTCGAGTTGACCCGGCAGGAGTCCGGTGCCTATGTGGTCCGTGACGTCGGCTCACTGAACGGCACCTACCTCAACCGGGAACGCATCGAGGAAGCCGTTCTGCACAACAGTGACGAACTACAGATCGGCAAGTTCAAGCTCGTCTACCTCGACGGCGGGGACAGCCGGTGACCACCCGGACCCATCTGTCGATCGGG
>DASSYG010000070.1:0-3911 GCA_035703405.1 Acidimicrobiales bacterium
AAGTTCGTCACCGTGTATCCCGAAGGTGACTCGAACGATCCTGCCGAGAGTTTCGCCTGTGATCCCGATGCCGTCACCGAGGTGCACGGAGATTGGGGTGAGGCACCGACCCTGAAGTGAGTCGGTGTGCGCACGCTCCGAAGCAGTCGACGCCCTCGAGGGCCTGACGCCGAAAGCCTGACACGGTGAGTTTCTCAGAGATCCTCCAGTTCACGATTCTGGGTTTGGCGACAGCAGGCGTCTACGCGGTCGCGGCCAGTGGGCTGGTGGTCACCTATCAGACCTCGGGGATCTTCAACTTCGCGCACGGTGCGGTCGGCATGATCGTCGCGTACGTCTATTGGGAACTGCGGGTCCGCCAACACCTTCCTGCACCATTGGCGATCTTTCTCGCGCTCTTCGTGGTCGCCCCACTCCTCGGCGCGCTCATCGAACGTCTGTTGATGCGGCATCTGTCTGGGTCGTCGGTGATCACCAGAATCGTCGTGACGATCGGTCTGCTGGTCGGGCTGTTGGGTGTCGCGCGCGTCGTCTGGTCCGGGGACATCACCCCGCCACCGAACCTCCCACGGTTCTTCGGCGACAACGTGGTCCGGTTCGGCGGGGTGAACCTGCCGTGGCACCAGATAGTGGTGCTGATCTGCGCGGTCCTGGTGGCGGTCGGACTCAGGCTCATCCTCAAGAGCACACGTCTGGGCGTCGCGATGCGCGCCGTGGTCGACGACCGTGAGTTGACCGGGCTGAACGGCTGCAATCCGGCGCGCACGTCGATGAGTGCCTGGATGCTCGGCTCATTCCTCGCGGGACTCGCCGGTATCCTGATCGCTCCGACGTTGCCGGGAAACCTCGACCAGGCGACCCTGACCCTGCTGGTCATCAACGCGTTCGCGGCAGCGATGGTCGGGCGGTTGCGTAGCCTGCCGATGACGTTCGTCGGTGCGATCATTCTCGGACTCGCGAGTTCCTACATGGATCTCGGTGCGGCGCAAATGTCATCGTCTCCCGGCTGGTACGACGACGTCAGGGGGTCGTTGCCGGTGATCTTGTTGTTCGTCGTGCTCCTGGTGATACCCCAGGAACGGATCAAGGTCTCCGCGGCGACCGAGAAGCTGGGGCGCATTCCCCGGCCGTCCTTTCGCAAGGGGATCATCGCCGGCGTCTCGTTGGTGATCGGCGTCGCCGTGGTCGGCCAGCTCTTGCAGGGCGCCGATCTGCGGGCACTCGGCGTGGTCGTTGCCCTCGCGATCGTCATGCTGTCCTACGTTCCCCTCACCGGGTATGCCGGGCAGATCTCTCTGGCGCAGCTCACCTTCGCCGGGCTCGGCGCCTATGTGGCGGTCGTGGTCGTGGGACCGGAGGGATCCCTGCTGGGTCTGATCGTCGCGTTCGTCGCTGCCGGGGTGATCGGTGCGCTCGTGGCCCTTCCCGCGCTGCGGCTGCACGGGCTGTATCTGGCCTTGGGAACGATGGCGTTCGCGCTCGTGGTCGAGAACGTGATCTTCGCCGGCGACCAGAACTTCTCTTCGGGGACCCGCGCGTTCGGGCGGCCGTCGTTCTTGGCCGGCCAGCACGCGTACCTGATCTTCATGACCGTCGTGTTCGTTGTGCTCGGCCTCGGCGTGCTGGCGCTGCGCCGCGGTTCGTACGGCCGGCGTCTGCAGGCGCTGAAGGATTCACCGGCGGCCTCCGCGACGATCGGCATGAACCAGACCTACGTCAAGCTGGCCGTGTTCGGTTTCTCGGCGGGCATCGCCGGGATCGGCGGCTACCTGCTGGGGTGCTGGAAAGGCCAGGTCGGCCAGTCGGATTTTTCGCTCATCAACGGGGCGCTCCCCGGGCTCGCGGTGCTCCTGTTGGCTGTGGTCGGTGGCATCGCCGTGATCGCGGGGGCGTTCGTCGGCGCGGTGTTCCTCGTGGCGATGCCGCGGTTGGGTGAGATCTTCCCGTCGATCAACAACCTGATGCTGATCGCCCCCGGGCTGGTCGGCGTGACCCTCGCCCGGAATCCCGACGGTGCGGTGATGCAGGCCGTCGATCGGGTGAGAGAGCGCTTCGGCGACAAAGACGACGACACCGTTGACGGATCGGTTGCCGCCGATCGGGACGATCCGCCCGTGGGTCCCGAGGATTTCGTGGTCGGCGGTCGGACCGCGTCGACAGCCGAACTGGCCGCATTGGACGCCGGGCTCGGCGTGACCAGGGAGGACTGCGGTGTCCCTGCTTGAGGTCAGCGACGTGACGGTCCGCTTCGGTGGCAACCTGGCCCTCGACGCCGTCAGCCTGCAGGTCTCCGCTGGGTCGGTGACCGGACTGATCGGTCCCAACGGCGCCGGCAAGACCACGATGTTCAACGTCATCACCGGCCTGCAGCCGGTCGATGCGGGACGGGTGGCACTGGACGGTACCGACATCACAGGGGTGCGGCCGTTCCGCCGTGCCCGAGCCGGCATCGCGAGAACCTTTCAGCGTCTGGAGAGCTTTGGCTCGATGACCGTGCGCGAGAACATCCTGGTCGCGGCCGAGGTGCGCCGTGACCGCGACGGAGCCGCACCCCGGATGGCCACCGATGCACTGCTCGATCGACTGTCGCTGGGAGACGTCGCGGACGAACGGACCGAGGAGTTGCCCACCGGCAGAGCCCGTCTGGTCGAGATCGCCCGGGCGCTCGCGACCCGGCCGAAGCTGCTGCTGCTCGACGAGCCGGCATCGGGGCTCAGCGAGACCGAGGGCGACGGCCTCGCGGTCCTGCTCACCGAGCTCGCCCAAGGTGGATTGGGCATTCTGCTCGTCGAACACGACGTCCCCCTGGTGATGCGGGTCTGTGCGCAGATCTTCGTGCTCGATTTCGGCGCGGTGCTCGCGTCGGGTTCGGCTCGTGAGATCCAGGCCGACCGAAACGTACAGGAGGCCTATCTGGGCACCACCGAGGTGGTCGCGTGAACGACGACATCGGAGTGCCCTTGCTCGAGCTCTGTGGGGTGCGGGCGTCCTACGGTCGTATCGAGGCGCTGCACGGCGTCGATCTGGTCCTGCCGGCCGGGTCGGTCCTGGCGCTGCTCGGCCCCAACGGAGCGGGCAAGTCCACCACCCTCAAGGTACTCGGTGGACTCGTGCCGGCGACCCGCGGCTGCGTCCATCTGGCGGGGCGTCACATCAATGGAACCGCGCCCCATGAACTCGCCCGGGCCGGCGTCGCGATGATCCCGGAAGGTCGTGGGGTCTTTCCCCGTCTCACGGTGCACGAGAACCTTCGGATGGCAAGCCACACGGGGATGGACACGGCGACGATCGAGGAACGCGCGTACGAGCGTTTCCCCCGGCTGGGCGAGCGCCGCCGTCAGCTCGCGGGTACGATGTCGGGGGGCGAACAGCAGATGTTGGCCCTGGCGCGGGGATTGGCGAGCGATCCGGCGGTGCTCGTGCTCGACGAGCTCTCCATGGGCCTCGCCCCGCTCATCGTCGCCGAACTCTACGAACTGGTCGCCCAGGTGGCAGCGACCGGCGTGTCGATCCTCGTGGTCGAGCAGTTCGCCCGAACCGTGCTCGGGGTCGCCGACCTCGCGGCCATCATGGTGGGCGGACGCATCACCGCCGAGGGACGACCATCGGAAATCGAAGCGGAACTCGCCTCCGCCTACCTGGGAGACACAACGTGACACAGCAGGATTCGACACCACAGAACCCGTCGGGGCGAGCTGCGAACTCGAGACCGAGAGTGGAACGATTCCACGAAGACGTCGCGGCACTCGGTGTGCCGACGCCTACGACCCAGCGGGAATCCTGGCTGCTCTGGGGCGGCATCGCACTGGTCGTGATCGGGGTGATCGTCGTGTTCGCCGGCTACTGGGGGGCATCGGGCACCTCGAACGTCGCCGAGCAGATGCCCTACATGCTCTCGGGAGGGGCGCTTG
>DASSYG010000127.1:0-5020 GCA_035703405.1 Acidimicrobiales bacterium
CGACTGCGGAACTTCCCGAACCGCCACCGCCACCGTCGCCGGCCTGGGTGAAGTTGGTGCCGCCCCCACCTTCGCCACCTCCGGCGCCGTAGAAGCCGCCGCCGCCGCCGCCGCCGCCGGCGCCGTCCCAGCTCAGATTTCCATCCGAACCGTTCGAACCGGCTCCGCCGTTGCGGCCGCTCCCACCCGCGCCCGCGCCGGCGTCGCCGCCGCCGTCACCACCAGCGCCTGGTCCTGCCGTGCCGCCGCCCTTGCCTCCGAAACCGGACCCGCGACCCGAGGTGGTCCCGTTCTGACCATCTCCGCCGACACGAGCATTCGAATAGGAACCAGATCCGGCCGAGTATCCACCGTCGCCGCCGTGACCCGAGTCGCCGGTGTTACCCCCACCGCCCGCGCCGCCACCACCTGCGCCGACCACGAGCACTCCGGACGCCGAGAAGTTCGAGGTCGAAGCGATCGCCGTCGCGCCACCACCGCCGCCACCACCACCTGATTGCGACTCGGTACCGACATAGGGGTCGTGGTGCACACCATTGCCGCCCTTCGCGCCCGTCCCGATGAGTGAGGCGCCGCCGGCGCCGCCGGCCTGGTTGCTGTTCGTGCCGCCTCCGCCGCGGCCTCCCTGCCCGACGGCCGCGTAGATCATGCCGACGCCCGCGGCGATGGTGCCCGTGAGCTGGAGCCCTCGCCCGCCGGCCCCGCCAGCGTGGTTCTCTCCGGTGTGGCCACCACCACCACCACCGCCAGCGCCGCTGATCACATAGGCCACGCGCCGACCTGTGGGGATCGAAACCGAATAAACCTGATTCGTGTAGCCGTTCAACGTGAGCAGTTCTGTGCCCGCCGCCCACGCCGGCGCAGCAAAAGTACTCGCTATCACGGGCTGGGCGAGTGCGGCGCCGACCGCCCCCGCACCGAGGGCCTTGAGCGCCGACCGACGGCTCACACCGGTCAAGCCCGTCGTGTCGTCGTGTTCGGTTGCTGGAATATCGGTCACGGTCGTTCCCTCCGACTCATCCATGGTCGTCTGGACATCTTCGACCCTACCTCACGTTTGCGATTCTTTGCCTTGTTTTCTCGGTGTGCCGAGCCGAACCCCGAAGGGCCGTCACACCGAGAACGTCCCCGCTCACCGATCCAGGTCGGACCGGGCGAGGTCACCCGCGCCTGTGGTTCGTCGGCCGGGTCCACACGGCCGCTTCCGGCACTAGGCTGCGCCGATGGCCTTCGACTCCGAGTCCCGGCCGGCTCGGGCCGCAGGAAGTCGGCTCGTGTTCACCGATGACGGTTCACGGATCGAGAGTTCCGCAGGGGGGCCGGCTCTGCCGATCAGTGAACTCGGTGCGATCATCTGGCGATCACTCGACGGGACGACGGCAGTCGGCGAGATCGCCCGGGACGTCGCCGAGGCTCGACAATCCACCGTCGAGGAGGAGACCCTCAGGATTGTCGAAATGCTGGAGGAGTTGGGTGTTCACCGCTTTCTTGAAGAGCACGATGAGGAAGTCGACGACGAGGAATTGGCTTCGCCACACCCAGCCGCGCCTTCCGCTCCTGACCAGATTCGGCGGGAAGGGCCCGTGGGATTCGACTTCATCATGGACCCCTATCCGATGGCGTCGAGCCCCGCGGGAAGGCCCACTGGCCTCGACATCCTGCTCGCAACAGTGCCCACCGATGCCGGCCAACGAGCCACCCTTCAATCGATCGCCGAGCAGCTCAGAGACGCCATTGGACCAGACCAGACCGTCTGGGGCATGAAGCTCGAAAACACCCGTCCTTCGTGGGAACTCTACTTCTATCCACACCGGAGCGAGGCCGATGACACGGCTGCTACTTATTTCGCGCGGGCGCAGGAAGCGTTCGAGAAGGTCGTTGGGTGGGACGCCCCCCGGTCGGTTCCGTCCAATGCAGCCCTGTTCTCGTTCGAGTTCGAACTCGAGCCCCGCGGCGTGACCAGACCTCGCGAACTCGACGTCTACCACCGGATCGAAGGCGATTCGGACATGATTCTCGCCTACCGGCACTCGGACCGTCTCTATCGCCTGAAGAACACCTACGAGCTGTTTCCGCTCCCAGATCACCTCGACGCCGTGCGGCACCGACTCGGGTCGTCGCGCTTTGCGTTTCCCGAGAACGAAGGCGTGGCGTCGGCACATTGGCTCGGCGAGATCGAAACGGCAAAAGAATGCTCCCGCGTCTGGTGCAGCTACAAGCCCGACTGTGACGGGATCTATCTCGGTCGCGTCGCTGCGTCGGACCTCGCGAGATTCCTCGATCGATTCGCTTACCCGGCGCACCTCCGGAACTGGGTGCACGAGCACGTTCACGAACTCGATCACCTTCGCTACGATCTCGGCTTCGATTACACGATCAGCGACGGCGAAGTTCGAACACTCAAGACCGGCTTCTACGGATACTTCTGACCCTGCCCCGATTCCATCGGCATCCCATCGTCGAGCTCAGGCGTGGTAGACGCTGACGAAGGGTTCGCCACCGGCACCCGTCCCCACGATGAGGCGGTAGTGCGCCTGGCGGGCCACTGCATTCGCCCACGAAGTCGCCTCGGCACCGTGGACACCAGCGAGCGCGGCCAACCAGTGCGCCACGGCGAATCGTTCTCCGCGTGGCGTCGGGTTCGAAATCTGTAGATCGATGCTGTGGCGGCCTCCTTGTTCGATCACCTCGAGATCGTGGACCTGCAAGGGTGCTGCCAGGTCGCGGTCCGGTGCGATCAACGTGCTCACGGGATCGAACCATTCCGATCCGTCGGCCAGCACGGCTCTGACGGCGTCCCGCACGGTCGCTCCGGAGCGGTGTTGGCGACGGTACACCGAAAGAATCGTCCGGTTCTGTGGGCCGACCCGCTTCCATGCGACGAAGCGTGGCGGCGTGGTGACGGCGCCCGCGCTCGATAGCACCGATGCGTCGTGCAACTCGCCCACGGTCGGAAACGCCGTGACGAGAGCGGTCCAGGTCGCCAGTTCCGTGACTTCGACGTACAGCTTGTGGCGACTGGTCGTTCCGTCGTCGTTCTGGTCGACGCCCACGACGAATCGGCCATCGTGGTCCTCGAGGTTGATGATGATCGCTGCGGCTTCGGTTCCGGTCGCGAAATCGCCCATGGCGAGCACGACTCCGGCACGTTGGGCTGACGCGGTTTGCTGTGCCACGCTCCACGGCCAGGTCATGCGACGTTCCGCGACTTTGCCGCCACTCAGCTTGAGTGACCGGCCACGTGCGCCGAGGGTGCCGTAGTCGCCCAGTGCGGCAATCGCGGGCGGTGTGTCGGGCGGATCGGTGCTAGCCGACTGCGTGGGTCGGCCCTCGATCTTGTCGGCCTCGACGAGCCTGATCGCCAAGTCGACACCGGCCTTGAGGTCTTCGTCGAGGTCGCGCCGCAACAAGTCGACGCACGCGGCGACAAGCGAGGCGTCGTCGTCGACTACCTCATCGATGTCGATCCGATCGAGCGGCCGGCGGCACCACAGCTCGTCGGATGGCTCGATGAACGTCGCCGCACCGAGTTCGCCGAGTCGTTCGACCGCGGTGATCGCATCGAAAACCCACACCGACCCGGCGTCGTCAGAGATCCACGCCTCGTCCTCGGCCACCGACCCGCCGGCACCGCTATTGGGAGCGAATGGAGACACGCGCCAGCCGGATCGGTGTTCGGTCATCCACACTCGTCCGAGCCAGCGACCGTCGGGCGGTTCGATCCCGACGAGCTGAGTGACGGCACGGCAGATTGCGACTGGGGCGTCTTCAGGGGCCAGCGGACCCCACGTGGCCGAGGGCGTCACGACGAGCAGCGACTGGTGGTCACTCCCGGGGAGACCGAGCACGCGCAGAGAAAAGTCGGTGCCCGGGCCATCGGTCGCGGCGAACACCTCCGGCGGCAGCGACTCGAGCCACTCCCTCACCAGGTCCACATCGCTGAGCACCCCGACCGTGACCAAACCAACAGGCCCCGCCAGGGAGAGCGTGCCGATCCAGGACTCTCCCGAACGCCGGCCCGGTTCGAAAGCGAACCCGGCCGAGGCTCGAAGTCCCTGAAGGCTCGTAGTTGCTGTCGTCAGGGGTCGTCGAATCGCCGATGAAGGGCCGTCGGGCGACTCCACGATCGGTGGCGACTCGTCGGGGGTTCGGTCGAGTGTGACGATTCCGGCCCTCTGGAGTTGTTGCGCGGACTCGATGAGGGCAACTCGTCGCGCTGTCTCGTCTCGTTCGTCGACCTCACTGAGTCGCTCGTCGCCGACGCCGAGTGTCGCGTGATCCTTGGCGGCTGAGCAGATCGCCGCCTGTGGTGCGTCGAGTACCAGTGATCGGTACGTCGGCAGCACCGCCACTGCATGTGCGGCGCCGCCCAGCGGATACACCCCGAGACCTTCTCGGAGCGTCGCTCGAACCCCTTCCCAGTCGCGCCACCAAGGCTCGGTCTCCGAGGAGGCACCCACCCGGGAGCGCATGGGCTCGGTGGTCAATCGGTCCGGATCTGCGCCGGTGGCGACGATCCGTTCGGCCAATTCGAGTGTGTCGCCGTGGACGACACTCACCACAGGCACGCCTTCTGCGACGCGGCACAACGTCTCGAAACCGTCTCGGCCCGAGCGAAGCAGGTTCAGGGTGTTGGTGAGCAGCAATTCGATGGCCTGGGCGGGGTGTAAGCGCCGACTCTCCGGCGGCGACTGCGGTCGATATGCGGTGTGCACCACCAGATCGACCTTGCCGACGTTGCCGGTCAGCGACTTCGCCGCTGCCCCGATCTCCTGGGGACGGCGGTGTTCCCCCGAGGTGAGCGGTTCCCCTACCGGGTCGATCCCTGCCAAGCGCTGCGACGTCGGGTCGAGGGTGAGCGGTTTGGGATAGCCCCAAGCGTGCAGGTCGGATCTGGAGATACCTATCGACTCGTCGCCCAGGTAGTCACATCCACAGGCGACGAGGGCCGCGACCAATGTGGATTTGCCGGTGTTCATCGGGCCGGTCACCACCACCAGGCGGCCGTCGGGCGTTCGCA
>DASSYG010000338.1:0-3290 GCA_035703405.1 Acidimicrobiales bacterium
GTTGTGGAGGAGGACACTGCACCGACGCCGAACATCATCACGTCGGCTCGGGAGCCCAATTCGAGCGTGCGGGAGATCACCGAGTCGGTGCGCATGGACGTGACGGTCGTGGCGTCGGCGTAGAGGGGAGTGGGGAGCCGAACCGGCTGCGCCTGAAGCTGTTCGGCGCATCGTCCGAGCACGTACTCGGTGCCGGTCTGGTAGGTGCTCGTGGTGACCGAGCCGTCCAGTTGCACGATTGTCTTGCACGTCGCCACGCCGGTCGGAATCGCCTGGGCGACAGCGATGGTTTCGGGCCCCCAGGTGAATCCGAGGGTGTCGGCGGGCCGGAGGCGGCGGGTCAGGAGTGAGGCGGCCGCCCGGCCCAGCACGGCGAAGCTCGCCGAGTTGTCCACCGGCCCCCGGTCGTCGACCCGAACGCCGACGACGACTGCTTCGGTGAGTCCGAATCGCTTCTCGAGCGCGTGCTCGACATCGGCGTGCAGGTCGTCGCGGAGATGGGGAGGTGTGGTGACCTCGATGCGGACGAGGCCATGGGAGCGGGCACGGGCCACGAGTCGTCCGGCGGTCGCGCGGGAGACGCCGAGTCTGTCCGCAACCTGGGCTTGGGTGAGTCCGTCGAGGTAGTAGAGGGTGGCCGCGCGCAGTGCCAGACGAAGGTCTTCGGGTGCGGCGGTGGTATCGCCGTCCGGTGCCTTCGGTACTGGACTGGGATTCGTCACGGAGGGGCTCCTCTATGCCCGGGGGCATCTGAAATTCAATGAGCAAATGCGCAGGGGTGCGTTCATGTGCTCAGTACGTTAGCATCGAGGTGTGATCTACACAACAGATTCCACTCTTCCCGCGACGATGCGCGCGGCAGTCCTCGTCGAGCCGGGGCGGATCGAGATGGAGGAACGGCCTGTTCCCGAGCCCGCCCCCGGTGATGTGCTGATCCGCGTCGCCTCGGTGGGAGTCTGTGGATCCGACGCGCACTACTACCGTGAAGGCCGCATCGGCGAATTCGTGGTCGAGTCGCCGCTCGTCCTCGGGCACGAGGCGTCCGGAACAGTCGTTGCCGTCGGTGAGGGCGTACCCGCCGAACGCGTCGGGCAACGGGTGTCGATCGAGCCGCAACGCCCCGACCCGGGCAGTGCCCCGACCCGACGCGGCGACTACAACCTGTGTCCGCATATGCAGTTCTATGCGACGCCACCGGTCGACGGCGCCCTGTGCGACTACGTGACCATCGGCGCGCACTTCGCTCATCCCGTCCCTGACACGGTGTCCGACGACGCCGCGGCGCTGTGTGAACCGCTCTCGGTGGGTATCGCCGCGGTCCGGAAGGCTCGGGTGACGGCCGGGTCGAGCGTGCTGGTCAGCGG
The DNA here is from genome assembly GCA_035703405.1 of Acidimicrobiales bacterium. Taxonomy (GTDB): domain Bacteria; phylum Actinomycetota; class Acidimicrobiia; order Acidimicrobiales; family Iamiaceae; genus JAFDWI01. The sequence continues at coordinate 1,365 of DASSYG010000338.1, forward strand.
CGCGGGCCCGGTCGGCATCGTCACCGTCCAGGTCGCGCGCGCATTCGGGGCCGTCGACATCGTCGTGACCGACCTCGATGAACACCGACGCGAGGTCGCGCGGAGGTTCGGCGGCACCGCCACGTTCGATCCACGATCGGACGACACGTCGGATCTGCGGGTCGACGCCTACATCGATGCGTCCGGATCGCCCGCGGCGGTGGATTCGGGTATCCGTGCCGTCCGCCCTGGTGGCACCGTCGTACTCGTGGGGTCGGGCGCCGAGACGATGCCGATACCCGTGCAGGTGATCCAGAACCGGGAATTGGTGCTCACCGGCGTCTTCCGGTATGCGAACACGTGGCCGACGGCGCTGAGCCTTCTCGAGTCCGGCCGGGTCGACCTCGATTCGATGGTCACCGCACACTTCCCGCTCGAGAAATCCGTCGACGCCCTCGAATCCGATCGGGTCCCCGGCTCGATCAAGGCAGTTGTGCGGGTATCACCCACCGTGGAGGAGCATCGTGGAACCGAGTGACAAGACCCTTCCTGACCTAGGGATACCCACACCCACCTATTCCCGGGACGACGTGACCGTCGGCATCGTGCATTTCGGTGTCGGGGGATTCCATCGTGCGCACCAGGCGATGTACGTCGACCGTCTGCTCGAGCAGGGCCTCGCGAAGGACTGGGGGATCTGCGGGGTCGGCGTGATGCCGGGCGATCGGCGCATGCAGGAGGCACTCGCCGCCCAGGACAACCTCTACACGCTGGTTCTCACCCACCCTGATGGAACGTGGGAACCCCGCGTGATCGGGTCGATCGTCGACTATCGGTACGCGCCCGACGAACCCGAAGCCGTCATCGAGCTCCTCGCCGCACCCAGCACGAAGATCGTCTCGTTCACCGTCACCGAGGGCGGATACAACATCCGCCACGACACCGGCGAATTCGACATCGACAACCCGGCCATCAAGCAGGACCTCAACTCCGAAGGCCCGCCTGCCACGGTGTTCGGTCTGGTGGTCGAAGCACTGGCGCGCCGACGGGCTCGGGGCGTTCCGTCCCCGACACTCATGTCCTGCGACAACATCGAAGGCAACGGCGTTGTCGCCCGCCGGGTGTTCACTTCCTACGCCCGCCTGGTGGACCCCGAACTCGCGGACTGGATCACCCAGAACACCCGTTTCCCGAACTCGATGGTCGATCGCATCACTCCCGTCACCACGCAGAGTGTGATCGACGAACTCTCGTCGCGTTTCGATGTTCAGGACCGCTGGCCCGTGGTGGCCGAGCCATTCACGACGTGGGTCCTCGAAGACGACTTCGCGGATGGGCGGCCGCCGTTCGAAAAGGCAGGTGTACATCTGGTCGGCGACGTCGCGCCGTACGAGCTGATGAAGTTGCGACTGCTCAACGCAAGCCACCAAGGTCTCTGTTATTTCGGGTACCTGATGGGCTACCGGTACGTACACGACGCCGCGCAGGATCCGTTGATCGCGCAGTTCCTCCTGAACTACATGACCGACGAGGCGATACCCACCCTGAAGCCGGTCCCGGGTATCGACCTCGACGAATACACTCGGACGCTCATCGAGAGGTTCGCCAACCCCGAGATCCGAGACACCATCGCGCGACTGTGCGCCGAATCGTCCGATCGCATCCCCAAATGGCTGCTGCCGGTCATCCGGGAGAATCTCGACAGCGGCGGCCACATCGTCCGCTCCGCTGCGATCGTCGCGTCCTGGGCCCGCTATGCCGAAGGCGTCGACGAACACGGCACACCGATCGAGGTGGTGGACCGTCTCGCCGAGGAACTGGTGCCACTCGCTCGCAGGCAGTACACCCACCCGGCCGTGTTCATCGAGAACACCTCGGTGTTCGGGGATCTCGCTCGGAGCACCCGCTTCGTCGACGCGTACACCTGGGCCCTCAACTCCCTGCACA
>DASSYG010000341.1:0-4094 GCA_035703405.1 Acidimicrobiales bacterium
AGACCTGGCCCGACGCGGCCTACACGCCGTTCCGCTGTGCGAAAGGCTCCACCTGGGAAGGCGGGGTACGCGTCCCCTGCGTCGTCGCCTGGCCTCAGATGATCGACGCGGGCCGCGTCAGCGACGGGATCTTCGACTTCAACGACATTCTGCCGACCGTGCTCGGCCTGGCAGGCGCCACCGACGCGGTCCCGACCGACCGGTTCGTCGACGGCATCGACCAGGTCTCGTTCCTGCTCGCGCCGGAGGGGAACTCGAACCGCAAGTATCACTACTACTGGCTGGGTCAGTCGTTCTCGGCGCTGCGCTGCGGCGAGTACAAGTTCATGTTGAACGCAGTCGGCGACGACGTCGTCAGCCAGGGAGACGTGCACGGTTCCGGCGGGTTCAGCGGGGTGTTCCAGAAGTTCCCCTACGGCAAGTTGTTCAACCTGTACCTCGACCCCAAAGAGCAGCACTCGTACCTGATTCGCAAGCTGGCCTATCAGCAGGCACTCGTCGGCGGGGTCGGCAAGCATCTGCGAACCTTCGCGCCGCCGAACGAGGGAAAGCTCGTGGTCGGCCTCAACGTCTGATTCTCCGGGCCGTCGTGGCCACCGTGGTGCGATGCCGCGCCGTTCGCTTTATAGTGGCGAGCCATGAAGAAGCTTCTCATCCTCGTCGTCCTGATCGCTCTCGGCGCTGCCGCCGCAAAGAAACTCCGGACCGCGTAATCCTCAGCGGGGGGACTTCTTCCGGCCGAGGGCGACGCCTCCGGCCACTGCCCCCCCGAGCACCACTGCCGTCCCGACCGCGACGCCGACCTTTGTCGGCGTCGTTCGTCGTGTACTCGCGTCGAGTGGCACCGGGCGATCGAAGCGGCGGATCTCCCAATCTTCTGCCTTCGCGACGCGTGCGAGGTCCCGGTCGGGGTTGACGGCGACCGGGTGCCCGACCGCCCGCAGCATCGGTTCGTCGGTGACCGAATCCGAGTACGCCCATGAAGCTTCGAGGTCGATGCCGTCGCGCCGGGCGACCCGTTCCATCGCATCGACCTTGCCTGAGCCGTACGCGTAGAACTCGACCTCCCCAGTGTACCGACCGTCGTCGTCGAGGCGGGCGCGCGTGGCGATCGACTCGTCGGCGCCGAGAAAGCGGGCGAGGGGCGCCACGATCTCCTCGGGCGACGCGGAGATGATGAAGACCTTGCGACCCGCGGCCTGGTGCGAGCGCATCAATTCGAGCGCCTCGGAGTAGACGATCGGTTCGATCACCGTCTCGAGGGTCTCCTCGACGATCTCGGTGACGTGGGCCTGTTCCCAACCCACGATCACTCGCAGCACGGCCGTGCGCAACCGAGCCATGCGTGCCGCGTCGGCCCCGAGGTAGAGGTACACGAGTTGGGCGTACAGCGCCCGTGCGACCAGCCACCGCGACAGCAGACCGGCGCGCTGGAACGAAGGGCCGAAGGCGACCATCGAGGCGCGTGCGATCACGGTCTTGTCGAGGTCGAAGAAGGCGGCTTGCACGACGCTCAACGGTAGTGGGGACCGGTCGATTCGACGCGGGCCGTACCGTCGTCGAGGTGGGAAGGGTCGGGGGAGTGGGGGCCCGGGACGGTGCGATGTTTGAGCACCGGTCGGTTCGGGTATGGATGTCGATGCCGACGCGCTGACGACGCGCTCGATCCGTACCTTCCCCCCGCACTGCAGCACTTGCACACCTTCCGGCCGCGCGGCCGGACCGTACGAAAGGAAGGTCCATCATGGTCATCACCTGCTGGTCGGTGAAGGGAGGCTCGGGCACCACAGTCGTGGCAGCTTGTCTCGGCGCGGTCGCCGCTCGGGTGGCGGAGCGGATGACCCTACTGGTCGATCTGGCCGGCGATGGGCCTGCTGCGTTGGGAGTCGACCAGCTCACGAATGTCGGGGTGGCCGAGTGGTTGGCCGAGGCGAGAACGGTGGTGGCGCCGGGTGTCGGCTCATGGACGTCGATCGGGATCGGTCCGAATGCCGAGAACTCCGGGCAAGGTGACCTCGACACCCTCGAATCCCGCGTCGACGACCGCCTGTCGGTGCTCGCCCGGGGCGGCGGCCCGGTCGATCAGCTTCCCGCTGTGTCGGGGGAGCTGTTGGCGCAACGGCTGCGCGAAGACGGGCGTCTCGTCGTGATCGATGCGGGCACCCGCCCGCCGGAGGCGACGAGCGGCGCGACCGAGCGGGTGATTGCCCACTCGGACCGCTCGCTGCTGGTCATCCGGCCGTGCTATCTGGCGTTGCGTCACGTCACGAGAAGCGACCGACGTATCGATGGGGTGGTGCTGGTGACCGAGCCTGGTCGGTCGCTCGGCGCAGCCGACGTGGCATCGGTCGCCGGTGCACCGGTCGTCGCCCAGGTGCCCTTCGAGCCGCAGGTCGCGCGCGTCGTCGACGCCGGTCTGCTGTGCAGCCGAGTACCGCGCAGCGTCGAACGGGCGTTACGCGACGTCGTCGAGGGGTGAGCTGTGACCGACACGAAGCTCGACGCTCGTGGTGAATCGCCGGTGCGGGCGAAGCGGCTCTCGTCGACGGCGCTCTTCGACCTGCTCGGTGACCCTACGGTGACCGATGTCTTGGTGAACGGACCGGGTCAGGTCTGGCGTGAACGCGAAGGTCGGCTGGAGCAGACCGGGCTGTGGTTGCGCCGTAGCGACATCGACGCGGCGATCGAACAGCTCCTCGCTGCTTCGGGTCGACGGGTCGATCGCACGAGCCCGATCGTCGACGCCCGTCTGGCCGACGGATCCCGGCTGAGTGTCGTACTCCCGCCGATCGCGGTGGACGGACCGTGTCTGTCGATCCGGCGCTTCACCGTGCAGGGCCGGGAGCTCGCCGACTTCACGACACCGAACGTCGGAGCGCGCCTGATCGAGGCGGTCGTGCGGCGGATGAACATCGTGGTGTCCGGGCCGACGGGCGTCGGCAAGACGTCGCTGCTGAATGCGCTTGCTGCCCACATCGACCCGTCGGATCGCATCGTGACCATCGAGGATGCGGCGGAGCTCGCACTGCCCGGTGGTCATGTCGTCCGCCTCGAGTCCCGCGGTCCTTCCACCGAGGGAGGCGGGCGCGTCACGACGGCGGATCTGGTTCGCACGGCGTTGCGGCTCCGCCCGGACCGGATCATCGTGGGAGAGTGTCGCGGCCCCGAGGCCCACGACATGATCCAGGTGATGCACACGGGTCACCGCGGGTCGTTGACCACGGTGCACGCGAACTCGCCGCGCGACGCCATCGAACGACTGGCGGTGTTGGCCGCGTCGGCCGGGCACGGACTGGGGATCGACGTTGCCCGCGCCCAGTTGTCCTCGGCCGTGGAACTCGTGGTGCATCTGGCTCGCGGCGTGGGAGGAACCCGGCGAATCGAATTCATCGAAGAACTCGGCGCCGACGGTGGGACCGGCCGATGAGACCCGGCACACGACTCCGGCGGGGAAGGTGGCAATCGCCATGATCTCCGGAGCGAGTCACGAGACGCGACGGGTGATCGGGGTGTGCCTGATCGGCGGAGGCGCCTGGCTCGTCGCGGGGCCGATCGGGTCGATCGCCGCCGTGGCGCTTGCGCTCGCGTCACCGATCGTGGCGCGACGTCGGCGTCGTACGCGGCACCGTCGGCGGATCGACGCGGAGATCGCCACGGTGTTCGAGGTCGCGGCACGGTCGGTCCGAGCTGGGGCGGCGGTCCCCGAGGCGTTGTACCACGCGACCGGATCTGTGGGCGACGAGGGGGCACACGTGGTGCGGGCTCTGCTGGCATCTCCTTTGCGCCAGGGCGGCCCGGGTCGTGAGGCTCGCCGGAGCGGGTCGCCGGGAGATCTGATCGGCGCGTCCGTCACGGGGACCCGTACCGGCGCGGTCGTCGCGGCGGTGCTGGCCATGGTGCTCGGGACGGCCGGTGGCGGCGCCCGTGGGCTGGAGGCGGGGGCGGTGCTGCTCCGCGAACACGAGCGGGCACGGGTCGAGATCGAGGCCGGCGCGGCGCATGCACGAGCATCGGCGGTGCTGCTCATCGCGGTGCCTGTGCTCTTCGGTGGTGCGGCACTGGTGCTGTTTCCGAGTTCGTCCGGAGGGGTGCTG
>DASSYG010000097.1:0-17443 GCA_035703405.1 Acidimicrobiales bacterium
CGCGAACCGCCCGTGGACTGACGGCGGTCGGGGGCCGGGGTCGGTGGCACTGGCCGAGGAGCGTCTCGGTCCGACCGGCGCTTCAGGGTAGTGACGTCTGCTCGTCGACGAGCTCGGTCTGGACCGAATGCTGGGGGTGGCGGCAGTCGCGGGCGCCGTGGAACCGGTCGAAGAATCCTTGGACGAGCGCGAGGTACAACCCGGCGAACGCCAACGACGCGACCACGTCGGTCGGATGGTGGGCTCCCTTGTAGACGCGGGCGGCGGCGACGCCGGCGATGATCAGCCCGGAGAAGCCGACCGAGATCCACCACACGACCTTGTTGTGGGTGTGCATGGCGACCACTGCGGGGAGCAGTCCCCACAATGATGCAGCGGCGAGCGGATGACCGCTGGGGTAGGACGGCCCGTGGAAGATGCCGAGCGGTGAAAGATCGGGGCGGGGGCGCGCGACCGCGCCCTTGAGCAGGAATTCCAAACCGGGTCGGATGGCTGCGGCGAGCAACAGGGCACCGGCCAGGAACCGACAGCGAGGCCAGGTCCACGCGGCCAGTGCGATCGCCAGGCTGAACACGACGATGTTGTCGCCGAAGTGGCTGGCGAAGGAGAACACATCGGTCCAGGTGTCGGTGCGGTGGGCGACCACCCAGCGCATGATCGGTTCGTCGACGACCAGGAGCACCTTTCCGTCCTGGAAGGCCGCGAGGATCGTCAGCACGATCAGTGCCGCCACGGCCACTGCGAAACCGACCGGTCGGCCGCCGAAGAACCGCATGGGCGTCATCGGTGGGTCACGGTGCAACAACGACACCGCCGGCCGCTGGCGTGGGGTGGCGGTCATCGGCGATCACCCACCGGTGGCTGATCCTGCATCGAGTGCACCTGCAGCAGGAGATGGTCGAACGTCCAGTCCTCGACGCAGCCCTGGTATTGGGTGCGGTCGCTCGCGTCCAGTGCCGGCTGCAGGACGACGACGAAGTGGTCGCTCTCACCGGGCACCGCGGCGAGGTCGCGGACCTGGTGCGCCTCGACCTCGATTTGGCAGCGTCGAAGCTGCGCATCGGTCATGTCCTCGAGGGTGTGGGAACTCGGGGCCCGGTTCTGGTGCGCATCGACCACGACCCAGGTGCGGGATCCGGGCGGCGTCGCGTGATGGCGGGACTGAGTGGCCTCACGCAGTTGGTGGACGCCGATCACGATGGCGCACAGCACCGCCAGGACCGACAGGGTCCGCTTCCAGGTCATGGCACTTCCGGAAAGAACAGGTCGAGGCGCGGGTCGTCGACGTCGGGATTCGTCCGGGCGCGGGCGGCCATCTCGTCGACGAGGAGCCCGTCGGGGTATGCGATGGCTGCGAGCTCGTCGGCGAGTGCGGCCTCACGGCCCGGATCCGACACGTGAGATGCGACCTTGTCGATCACCCAGGTCCCCCCGGCGAGCAACGCGCCGCCGCCCACAAGCAACGTGATGAAGACGTGGTTGCCGGTGACCGCTTCGACCGGTTGGGTGGGCAACCACGGGAACCGGTCGTGGGCGTACCGACTCTGGCGGATGATCCCGAGCGTCGTGCCGCGCCGGGCGGTTGGAGAGTCGTGGCTCGAGCCGCGGGTGTCGAGGTGACGCTCGATACGGGTCAGGCGGGTCAGGATCGAGCCGAGCGCCAGGGCGATCTCGACGGCGAGGAAGGCGAGACCGTAGAACATGGCGCGGGACCACTGCCAACGGACCAGGGAGATCACCGTGTACAGACCGGTCAGCGCCAGCGCGGCGAGCCCGGCGAGGCGGGGAAGGATCTTCACGGCGACTCCTCTTCGTCGATGGCCTGTTCGACCGAGACCTGTCCACGCTCTCCGTCGACGGTCACGGTCGTGCCTTCGGGGAAGACCTCGCGGGCGTCGGGGTAGCCGACCACCACGGCGACACCGGCCTCTCGGGCCAGGATCGCCAGGTGGGACAGCACACTGCCCGATTCGGAGACGATGCCCGACAGGTGGCCCAGGACCGCGGCGAGCTGCGGTGTGAGCACGCCGACGACGAGTACCGATCCCTCGGGTGGAGCATCGGCGTCGTGGGAGACGGGGCCGCGGCCGGTGCCGCCCCCGGCGCCCGTCCCGCCGTCGGTTCTCTCCCCAGATGCGATCGCGATGGCCTGTCCGGTGTCGCCGAGTCGGAAGGTGGTCGGCAACGTCGCCGGTTCGTGGACGGTTCGGCACCCGTCGACACGTCCGCCGGCGGCAGGTGTGTCGCCGGCGGGGTCGTTGCGGGCGATGGCTTCGGGGACGGCGTCGGAGCGACCGGTCGCCAGACCGAGCAGATCGTCCAGGCGTGCCGATTCGACGAGGTCGATCGGCGCGAGCTGATCGCTCGCGACGACCCGGTCAGCGAGCTCGGCGGCGGCCCAGCCGGTGAGTTCCTGCAACCACCGCACCCGCACCCGCAATGCTTCACGGCTCACCGCCTGGGGCGAGTCCAGGTCCGGGTCGTCGCACGGGTCGGTCGGCGCCACCGAATCGGGGAGCTCGACGGGTTTGCCCAGTCGGGGTGGGGTGAGAACGAGCACGACCGGCGCGCGTCGCAGGATCTCGGCATCGTCGAGGCCCTCGCGCCGCGACTCGGCAAGGACGCGCAGTGCGACCGCCGCCCCGGTGAGCGACGGCGGCGCCGTCGACACCAGCCCCAGCAGGATCTCATGCGCGTGCAGGCTGCGCAGCGCCTGGCGACCGCGGGTGATCAGCGCGACGAGTTGGTGGACACCGAGCGCGTCGAGGGACGGCACCGTTTCGAGATCCCGGTCGGCCCGCATGCACACGTCTGCGGCGAGTGCTGGGAGTGCGATGCGCAGCCGTGCCACCCGCCAGGCGGTGCGGAGTTGACGGATCCGGGCTCCCAGGCGCCCTCTGAGCGTCGGGTGCCGTTCGGCGGTACCGGTGACCTCGAGGTCGACCGCGACCTGACCGTCGACGTCGATGACCAGGTCGCGGGTCTCGAGGTCTCGTTCGGCCACTGCGCCGGAGATGCGGATCGCCTCGCGCATGCCCTCACGCAATGGCTCGACCCACAAGTCGACTTCGAGTGGGGACAACACCTCGGGAAAGGTCTCGGCCACCGGACCCGGTCCGTAGACGGGACCGGTCGGGGTGCCCAGGATCGCCGTCGTCACCGGACGGCTCTGCAACACGATCGGCGCGCCTTGGTCGTCCAGCGCCCACTCGACGTCCTGGGGGTGGCCGAACGTGGCGGCGAGATCGTCGATCAACTCGACGAGTCGCTGCAGGGTGCGATGGCCCGGGTCGACGCCGTCGACGACCGCCGCTTCGACCACGGATCCGCGCGGGTCGAGGACCCAACGACTGCCGTCGACCTCGCCGCTCACGAGTCGGTCGGGGGTGCCGCGCACCGCGGTGACCACCCGGCGATCCGACCGCCCCGACACCGGGTCGACGCCGAAAGCGACCCCGGCGTAGGCGGGATCGATCATCGGTTGGATGAGCACCGCGATCGGTTCGTCGAGGGCGCCGGCTCGGCGGCGTGACTCGTCGACGACCTGCACCGCCGCGGCCAGTTCGTCGACGCCGGTGACATCGAGGACCGATTCGAACTGTCCGGCCTTCGATGACTCGGCGGTGTCTTCGCCCACCGCCGAGGAACGCACGATGAGCGGCCCGGCCGCGCCCAGCCGGTCGATCGCCCACTTCAGTGTGTCTCGGACGATCGGGTCGTCGCGGAAGCCCGTGCCGACCTGGTCGCGTCGACGGCTGAGTGCGGTCGTGAGCACGACGCCGGGAAGGGTGGCGAACCCGCTGGTGCGAACCCGGGCGAGTGCTGCCGCCTTGCCACCGGTGAGGCCGACGTCGGTCGCTGCGGGCTCGTCCAGTCCGAGCAGGAACACCTGACCGGCGGGTTCAGGGTCGAGGCGTTCGGTCTCGATGGTCGATGGTGGCTCGCTCATGATGGGTATCCCCTCGGTGGGGGTTGCCCTGAGCACTACCCCCAGGTCGCCGGGGGAAACGTCCGAACGGTCACGATCGCGTTCAGGGGCGGCAGATGATCTCGCCGAGGGTGGTCACGAAGGATGCATCCGGGTGGGCGGCCCAGCGGGTCCACCCCGCCGAGATCCGTTCCAGGTCGTCGGTCGTGCCGAAACCCTCGTCGACGATCTGGGTGGCGATGGCCGAGTGCAGGATCCGCTCGGCCCACATGGCGCCCCAGAATCGGGCCCGGCCGGGATTGGCGAAACACCAGGCGCCGGCAGATGCGGTCACGTCGCCGAACCCGGAGGCGTGCGCCCAGGCCACCAGATGCCGTCCGGCATTCGGCTCACCGCCGTTTGTCCGCGCGACTCGTTGATACAACGTCATCCACTCGTCGAGTTCGGGGATCTCGGGATACCAGGTGAATGCCGAGTAGTCGCTGTCTCTGGCGGCGACGATTCCGCCGGGGCGACACACGCGCCGCATCTCGGCCAATGCGGTGACCGGGTCGGCGACGTGTTGGAGCACCTGGTGGGCGTGGACCACGTCGAAGGTGTCGTCGTCGAAGTCGAGGCCGTGGACGTCGCCGACGACGCAGTCGACGTTGTCGACCCAACGGTCGTCAACTCCTTGGCGGGTGACCTCGACCGCGTCGCGAGTGGCTTCGAGTGCGGTGACCCGCCCGGGCGCGACGAGTTCGGCCAGATCGGCGGTGATGGTGCCGGGCCCGCTGCCGACGTCGAGCAGTGATCGCCCTCGGGCCAGAAAGGGCAGCAGGTAGGCCGCGGAGTTCGCGGCGGTGCGCCAACGGTGCGACTGCAGCACCGACTCGGCGTGGCCGTGCGTGTAGCGAGGTGTAGGCATGATGAAGCCTCCGATCGGTTCGGGTCCATGGTAGCAGCGTCTCAAAGGTCGATATGCGCATCCTACTATGTGAGACATCTGACCGATGCTCTTCATCTCTTGTTTGTATCGGCCCGCGCTGGTCGATTTGGGGGTACACTCGGGGTATGCCCAAAATCAGCGTCTACGTTCCGGACGATCTGTACGCGGAGATGAAACGACACGACCTGCCCGTTTCTCAGGTCGCACAGCGTGCGTTCGCCGATGCGCTCGCCACTGACCGGAACGCGGCATGGATCGCCGCCGCTCGTCGCCGACCGGCCCGCGTCACGACCATCGACTCCGAATCGCTCGCCGCGGCGGTCGACGAGGACTTCGGCGCGTGATCGTGCTCGACGCGTCGGCACTTGTCGATGTGGTCGCGGACCGCCCGCTCAAGGACGCCGTCCTCGACCGGATCGACGGCGAACGGATCCTTTCGCCGGGCCACCAACTTGCCGAAGTCAGTTCCGCGCTCGCCCACCTCTTACGTGCAGGTGATCTGGACCTGGTCGAGTCCGAACACGCATTGGCCGAGGCCGCGTCGCTCGGCCAGGAGCTGGTGGTGCCCGATGCGAAGCAGCTGCTTCGGGCGCTCGCATTGGCCGATCGGATCCGCGTCCTCGACGGTATCTACGTGGCGATCGCCGAGGAGCGCCGCTGCCCGCTCGTGACCACCGACGGACGTCTGGCGCGATCGAACCCTCCCTGTGAGGTGCACTTCGCCGGCGACTGAGCAACCGGCACGCAGACCGCGGACCGGACGCTTGTCGACCGATCGCGAGCAGTGGACGCTCGAGTGCGTCGGGGAAAGGCGCGAAACCCAAGGTCGCGGGGCACGGCGCTGTGTCGGTGCTACTCCTGGACGAGTTCGATCGGTCCTGTTACTCCTGGACCAACTCGATCAACGTGCCGAAGCTGGTCTTGGGGTGCACGAAGGCCACCGTGGTACCACGGGACCCGGGGCGGGGCGCCTCGTCGATCACGCGGCCCCCGTGGTCCTTCACTGCCTGCAACGCGGCGGCGCAGTCGTCGACGCGGTAGCCGATGTGGTGGAGACCCTCACCCTTCTTCTCGAGGTACACGCCAACCGGTGAGTCGTCACGGGTGGGGGTGAGCAACTGGATGTAGGAATCGGCGACCTTCAACAACGCCTCTTCCACGCCGTCGGATTCGACAACCTCACGGTGGTCAACGGTGGCGCCGAAGGTGTCGCGGTAGAAGTCAATCGCCGCGGGAAGGTCACGCACGGCGATCGCCACATGGTCGATCTCGGTGAGGATCAACTCCTCGGACCCGTACGCTTCGGCGTCGGGGGTCGCGCTGTCGGAGCCACCGAGGTCGTCGTTCTGGTTGGGGTTGCGTGCAGCAATCGGGCTCATGGTGCGTCTTCCTCTTGTTCTCGGGTTCGGGTGAGAGGCCGGGTCAGCCCATCGACCGGAACAGCGTGATCTTGTCTTCGCCGACTTCTTCACGGAATGCAGGGTCGTCGATGCCGAGGCCCTCTTCGGGGGCCAGGCACAAGATGCCGACCTTGCCTTCGGTCTCGTTGCGGTGCACCGCCAGGGTCGCGTCGCCGACGTGGTCGAGGTCGTACACCCGGCTCAGCAGCGGCTGGATCTTGCCCTCACACAGAAGCTGGTTGGCCGCCCAGGCTTCTTTGTAGTTGGCAAAATGCGAGGAGATGATGCTCTTGAGCTTCATCCACAGGTGGCGGTTGTCGTATTCGATCATGTAACCGGACGTCGCGGCACAGGTGAGGATCTTGCCGCCCCGCGCGGTGACGAACACCGACGCCCCGAAGGTCTGACGTCCCGGGTGTTCGAAGACCATGTCGACGTCGCGGCCGATCAGCCCACGGATGTCCTTGCCGAGGCGGCGCCATTCGGACTCGTCCTGGTGGAACTCGTCCTTCCAGAATTGATACCCGGCTTCCTTGCGGTTGATGACATGCTCACAGCCCATTTTGTGCAGTAGCTCGGCCCGCTCGGGCGACGACACGACCCCGACGGGAATGCCGCCGCCGTTGAGCACGTACTGCACCGCGTAGCCACCGATACCGCCGGTGGCGCCCCAGATCAGCACCGCCTGGTCCTGCTTGAGGTCACCGGCGTGCTTGGACACGATCATCCGATACGACGTCGAGTTGCACAGCGCGTTGCACGCGGCCTCTTCCCAACTCAGGTGCGTCGGCTTGGGCATGAGCTGGTTGGCCTTGACCAGCGCCAGATCCGACAGCCCGCCATAGTTGGTCTCGAAACCCCAGATGCGCTGGTTGTCGCCCAACATCGAGTCGTCGTGGGAGGTGGGAGACTGGTCATCCACGCTGTTGCAGTGGATCGTGACCCGGTCGCCCGGCTTCCACTTGCGCACCGCGGAACCGACACGAACCACCACACCCGAGGCGTCCGATCCCAGCGCGTGGAAATCCTGCGCGTGACGGGCCGACCATTCACTCTCACGGCCGAGACGGTCGAGGAACCCGAAGGTGGGCAGCGGCTCGAAGATCGAGGTCCACACCGTGTTGAAGTTGATCGCCGAGGCCATCACGGCCACGTACGCCTCGTCGGGCGCGAGTTCGGGGACCGGGATCTCGCCGACATGCAGCGACTTGCGCGGGTCCTTGTCGGCGGATTCGACACCCTCGAACAGGTCGGTCTCGCTGCGCAGGATGTGCGCGGAGCGATACGACTCGGGCATCGGGATGTTGGCGATTTCCTCGCCGGAGGCCCCGGCGGCGATGGCGTCAGCGAAAGCTTGCATGGATCGCAACCTTACCGGCCGCTCGGTTTCGAGGCGCCCTCGGCCGGCGTCGTCGGGCTCAGGAACCGGGGAGCACCCAATCGAGGTCGTCGAACCGGGCGAAGTCGCGGTCGAATGAGGCGAGTGATGCGGCGTTTTCGATGGCGATGGCCGCGAGCACTGCGTCGGGGACGAGATCGCCTTTCGCATCCGCTCGGGTGACGAGCGTGCCCAGGATCCTCAAGTGATCTGCCCCGGGCTCGCACGGCTCATGGCGAGCTTGTGCGCGTACCGCCTGTATGAACGCGAGCGCGTCTGCGGGCGGGGTCGGTACTTCGAAGATGCGCCGGTTTGTGGCGAGGCGGAGAAACGAATGCCAGACGGTCATCGGCACCCCGAACGACGCACTGCTCTCGTCGAGGTCATCGATGAAGCCACGCGCCGATCGGTGATGCGGGTGATCTCGTCGGTGGGCCGCCAGCACGATGTTCACGTCGAGCAGGATCATCGGAGTTTGTCGAGCGGGAGGTCGGCGTCGAGGATTTCGTAGAGCTCGCGGTTGGAAGTGAAGTCGATGCCGGGGCGCACTCCGGTCCCTTCGAACACCGGGAGCGCCGGACTCTCCCCCGGGGCGGCCACGCTTTGGAACCGATGGCGCAAGGCGTCATCGACGATGTGACCGAGCGTGACGTCGTGTGCCCGTGCGCGTCGTTTGGCTTCGGCGAGGAGATGATCGTCGATCGATACCGTGGTGCGCATGATGCTCATGCTAGACCATCATGAACATCACCGATGAGTTCAGGCGCGATGTCATCCGGACCGTCGAGCTGTGAGTCTGTTGGGGTGATGGCACCTCGACGCGGGCGGACTGGCAAGGCACCGACCAGCGGTGAGTTGACCCGTGCCGACGTCGGACTGCTGTACGTGACGGGACGAGACGATCTGTTCCGCCTGGCGTGGCTCACGGCGGGCGATGCGGCGGTGGCCGAGGACCTGGTCCAGGAGGCGTACACCCGGCTGTTCGAGCATCCCGAGCGGGTCCATGACGCCGACCGGGCCGACGCTTACGTGCGATCGATCGTGTTGAATCTCGCCCGCACCCGTTTCGCGCAGCGGTCCCGTCGAGGCCTTGTCGACCTGCGGATCGCGCACGATCCGACCCAGGCGGCCCGTCCGCCCGACGTCGACCCCATGGGAGGCGCCGACGACCGGACGGTCGTCGCCGCGGCGCTCGAACACCTCTCGCCCAATCAGCGCGTCTGCGTCGTGGCCCGGTATTGGCTGGGCCTGAGTGACACCGAGATCGCCGAGGCGACCGGCCTGTCGCTCGGAACCGCCAAGACCCACTTGCGTCGGGCGCTCACCTCGCTCCGCCGCCACTTCGCCGATGAAGCAGTCCTCACCCTGGAGGCAGACCATGTCACTTGACCTCGAAGACCGCCTGGAGCAAGGCCTGGACGACCTGGCGCGACAGGCACCGGTCCCCGACGACTGGCCGGAACTCGGCGCGCGGATCATCCCGCTCGATCCCCGGCCGCCCCGTCGGCACCGTCTGGTCACCGGTCTCGTCGCCGCTGCCGCCACGATCGTCGTGATCGCGGCCATCTCGTTCGTCGTGGCACGCGACGACGGCAACCCACCGACCAGCGTGGCGACGAACCCGCCGTCGACGGGCGCAACTGCAGGCTCGCCAGCACTCGGTGGCCATTGGAGTGCGACGGGCCCGCGTCTCACCGACGAGCAACTCGCCTGGCTTGTCGAACCGGTGACCCTGGACGACGGAGCGACGGTCGTCGTGCCCCGGTCGGGACCCGGCGATGACGGCATGGCCTCGGACATCGGTCGACGGGTTGTCGGAGTCGAGGTGGCCCGGACCACGCCGGTCGCATTCAGTCTGCTCGCCGCTCCCGAGGGGCCCGGGTACCTGTCCGCCAATCAGCACATGATGATTCTGCAGTACCTGGCCTCGCTTCCTCCGGAGACGACCCGCCATGCGACCGGTCCACTTGTGACGATGGTGGTCGTCCGAACCGATCCGGCGCCTCGCGCAGCGGATTCCGGATCGGCCTGCGGGGACCCGGAGGCTGCTGAGTATCCCGACTGCACCGAGGGCGAGGTCGACTACCTCTGGTTCTTCGTTGCCGGAGCAACCATGCCGACGACGCGCGTGGCGGTCAATGCACTCCCGAGGCTCGATGTACTCGCCGGTCTCGAACCGATCGGTACCTGGACCCCGGGCATCGCGGCGGCGGCGACGCCCGAGACCGGTCCTTCGACGTCGGCACCATCGCCGCAGTCCCCGCCGACATCCGTCGCAGCCCGTGCTACAGCGACCACCGTGCCCACGGTGCCACCGTCGACATCGCCGCCGTCGTCGGCCGTGCCGAGTCGGCCTGGGACCTCGTCGGCGGTTCCGCCGTCCTCGACTGGCGGGGCGGATCCGGCGCACGGGCATCCCTGACATCGAATTCGTTCTATGTACACTTCACCCGTCTCTACGTCAGCAAGTGTGCAAAGAACGGAAATTTCAGGGTTGGGGTGGCTGCGGCAATAGTCAAGCCTGCATTCTCAGCTGTGCACAGTGGCGACCGCGCTGTGCGGGTTCGGAAGGCAGGTCACTACGATAGGCAGATACCCACCATCGACTCACCAGGGGACGCATCGACCATGGCCGGATCAGTCATCATCGCCGGAGCCCGTACTCCGATCGGCAAGCTTTCCGGGGCCGCCGCCTCGCTGAGCGCCGCTGACTTGGGAGGCGCCGCCATCAAGGCCGCGCTCGAGCGTGCCGGGGTCGACGGCGAGCAGGTCGACTACGTCTTCATGGGCCATGTGCTCCAGGCCGGTGCCGGCCAGATCACCGCCCGCCAGGCCGCCCTGGGCGGTGGCATTCCCATGAACGTCCCGGCCAACACCATCAACAAAGTGTGTCTGTCGGGCATGAACGCCATCCACCTGGCCGACCTGATGATCAAAGCCGGTGAGGCCGACATCGTCGTGGCCGGTGGCATGGAATCGATGACGAATGCCCCCTACCTGCTGCCCGGCGCGCGGGCCGGTTACCGAATGGGCGACAAGTCGGTCGTCGACTCGATGATGTACGACGGGCTGTTCTGTGCATTCGACCAGTGCGCGATGGGTCTGGGCACCGAGAAGTACGCCTCGTCCGAATCGCTCGACCGTGCGCCCCAAGACGACATGGCGGCCAAATCCCACCAGCGGGCCGCCGCGGCGATCGAATCGGGGAAGTTCGCCGAGGAGATCGCGCCGGTCACCATTCCTCAGCGCAAGGGCGACCCGGTCGTCTTCGACACCGACGAGGGCGTGCGGGGCGCCACGACCGCCGACTCACTGGGCAAGCTGCGACCCGCCTTCGACAAGGCCGGCAACATCACCGCCGGCAATGCCTCACAAATTTCCGACGGTGGCTCGGCGATGGTCATCATGTCGGCCGCCAAGGCCGAAGAGCTGGGCCTCACCCCGCTGGCGGAGATCCTCGGCTACGGCCAGGTCGCCGGTCCGGATTCCGCTTCGCTGCTCTACCAGCCGGCCAATGCCATCCGCGCCGCACTCAAGCAGGCCGACCTGGATGTGTCGGGCGTGGACCTGTTCGAGATCAACGAGGCGTTCGCTGCGGTCGGGATCGCCTCGATGCGCGAACTCGGGATCACCGACGACGTCGTCAACGTCAACGGTGGCGCGATCGCCCTGGGTCACCCGCTCGGCATGTCGGGCAACCGGATCACCCTGTCCCTCGCCTACGAGCTGAAGCGTCGCGGTGGCGGTGTCGGGGCTGCCGGGCTGTGTGGCGGTGGCGGCCAGGGCGACGCCATCATCATCCGCGTCTGAATTCTCGACACTTCGCAGAAGTCGAACGCCGGCCTTCGGAGCAATCCGGGGGCCGGTGGCGCGTCCGGGCACACCGGGACGGGTAGCGTCACGGTGCCCGCCGTTCGGTGGTGAGCACACGACGCAATTCACGGCGAAGGGGAACAATCGATGATTGCAACGGTGACCGGCCCGGCCGGTTGGGCCTACCTGCTCTTGCTGACGTTGCACATCCTGTGCGCGATCGTCGGCTTCGGTGGGGTGATGTTGAATGGCATCTGGGGATCGACATTGTCCAAGACCCAGGGTGAAGCCGCGGGCGTGCTCGCCCGGACGCTGGAGAAGGTGTCGAAGGTGGCCGAGGTCTTCATCATCGCCGTGGCGGTGCTGGGGGTCATCGTGTTACTGCTCAGCGACGGTGCCCATTCGTTCTCGTCGCCCTGGGTGTGGATCTCGATCATCCTGTTCGTGGCCGCACTCGGGTTGTCGCTCGGCGTGTTGGCGCCGACGAGCGGCAAACTCGTGGCCCTCGCCGAAGCGGGCAATCAGCCGAGCCCAGAACGCGAAGCGCTCGAGAAGAAGGTGGCTGCCGTCTCGGGCATGCTGCACCTGTCGCTCGTGGTCATCTTGCTGCTCATGGTGTTCGGCCCGTCGACCGACTGGCTCGTCGCCGGCTGAACCGGCGGGCTGTCGGCACGGGCGGGCCGCCCCGACGCTTCAGCCGGCGGCGGCGCGGGCGGTCCAGTGACCATCCGCGCCACGCACCGTCGAACCCAACTCGTCGAACTGGGCGAGCAGGTCCTTCGCGTTGCGGCGCCCTTCGACGGCCAGTGCCACTTCGGCCCGCATCGCGTCGAGTTGGCCGTCGCGCCGTGTTCCGAGCGAATTCTCGAGCGAGCGTTCCCACACCGGACGGACCAGATCGGCTCCGGCGTACTTGTGGCCCTTGGAGTCGATCACGGTCCGGTCCCGGATCTCGGTGAGCACGGTCTTGAGGTAGTCCACGTGCGGCGTCTCGTCGGCTCTGATGTGGCCGATGATGTCGCCCGCGGCGCCGTCGCCGGCGACCCGATCGACGTCGTCGAGGATCGTCTGGGCCCAGTTGAACGCGTGGAACGCGGAGATCTCGATGAACAGCAGCGAGATCATGCGGCCGAGCATCGATTCGAGGTCGAAGTCCACCTCGGCGGGAAGGATGCGATTGGCCATCGCGTCGGCCCGGAGCTTCGCGGGGTCGATCTTGCCGCCCGAACCGGGCTGGGCGATGCCCATGCGCTCGAGCATCATCGTCGTCTGGTCCTCGGTGACGGGATGCTCGAACGCGAGGTCCCGGGCCGCCCACCACATCTGGGTGTGGCCGCCCTCGTTCTCGTGGCCGGTCTCGTCACGGGCGTGGGCCTCGAACAACCCGTGTTCGAGATGGGCCAGTGCGGTGCCGCGGGTGTCCTCGTCGAAGGTCGAGGGCAGGTCGGGCACGTTCGTGTAGCGGATCAGCCCGCCGAATCCTTCCACGGTTCCGATGCGGGTGAGCACGGCGACGATCGGCTCGCGGACCTGGTTGTCGAGCAGAAAGCGTGCCTGGGGCACGTTCGGGTAGTGCTCGGGCCACGTGGCGAGTGGGATGTCGAGAATGTCGGTGCCGAACGTCGTGCGGTGTGCCTGCTGCCAGGCCTCGATCGCCGGCACGCGGTTGAGGGTGCGTGGCGACACGTAGCCGCCGTCCTCGTCGTAGCCGCCGTGGCACCGCACCCCGGCCACGATCTGTGGTTCGACAAAGGCATGCTCGGCGAGCAGTTCGGTCTCGGACCAGCCGAGCTGGTCGGTTCCTGCAATCATTCGGATCCCCTTGCTGTCCTTCCCTTGGCACTGCAGCGCACCCATGAGGCGTGCGTGCCCACCCTAGAACCGCGTCACCATCGCCGCGAATGCGTAGCGGAATAATTGGGTCACGAAACGTATTGGAATTTTGCGCGAAAGTCGATTGTCAGCGGCCGTATTGGTCACTAGCATTGGCCCAACGCCCGGCTGAGTCTCCCTCCCCCCTCCACTCAGTCGGGTACCGAGGGGCTGCTCTCCAACTACGGTTCGATCCGGTGTCCGCCCGCACCGCTCGGATCGGGGAGCAGCCCTTCGGACGTTTTCACCGAGGCGGCTGAGCGAACCGGTCAGCCGCTGGGCACGTCGATCTGTCGCCGTTCCTCGAGCGCCCGGCCCAGGGTCAGTTCGTCGGCGTATTCGAGATCGCCGCCGACCGGAAGGCCACTGGCGAGCCGGGTGAGACGGATGCCGGTGTCGGCGAGCAGCCGGGCCAGATACAGCGCGGTCGCCTCGCCTTCGATGTTCGGGTTGGTGCACACGATCAACTCGGTCACCTGATCGTCGGATAGGCGCACGACGAGCTCGCGGACGTGCAACTGGTCGGGGCCGATCCCTTCGATCGGGCTGATCGCCCCGCCGAGCACGTGATAGAGGCCACGGAACTCCCCGGTGCGTTCCACCGCGATCAGATCCCGGGCTTCCTCCACGACGCACACCACACTGGCGTCACGCCGCGGGTCGACGCAGATCGTGCACAGCTCGCCTTCGGCCATGTTGAAGCAGCGTGTGCAGAACGTGACCTCGGCCTTTGCGTTGTCGATGGATCGGGCAAGCCGGGAAGCGTCCTGGGTCGGCGCGTTGACCAGGTACAGCGCGATGCGTTGCGCCGACTTCGGTCCGATGCCCGGAAGTCGGCCGAACTCGTCGATGAGTTCCTGGACCGCCGGTGGGTACGCGCTCACAGCCCCAGGTGACGATCGTCAGTCACCGAACAGTCCACCGAGACCGCCGAGTTGATCGCCGAGGCCGCCGAGCGGGTCGTCGCCCTGGACGCTCCTCGCTTTGGCGAGGGCATCACGGAGCGCCGAGAGGACGAGGTCTTCGAGCATGTCGACGTCGGCGGTCGCCTCCGGCGAGATCGATACGCCGGTGCACTCCATGGCGCCGGTCAGGGTGATGCGCACCGCACCGCCGCCGGCGGAGCCTTCGACGTCGGTGGCTGCGGCTTCCGCTTTGGCGTGCTCCATCTGCTGTTGCATCTCACCGGCCATCGACAACAGCGATCCCATGTCGAGCCCACCGAGCAAACCGGCGAGCGGGTCGGCGTCATCGCCGGTGGCGGCGCTCGGTCCCGGCGCGATGGCATCGGGTTGCACGGGGAGGTCGGAGGATTCGTCGTCGCTCATGAGGTCACCTGTCGGAGAAGGGTGGACTTTAGTGCTCAGGGGTCGACGATCTCGGCGCCGGGGAACGCGTCGATGACCCGTTGGGTCGCGCTGCGGTCGTCTGCCGGAGCGTCGTCGAGTTCGTCGACGGGCCCGATCTCGTCGGCTTCCCGGCGGGCCTCGGCTTCGGGGTCTTCTCGGGGTCGGGCAGGGGACGACTCGGTGCCACCAGCGGGCCGTGAAGCCGACGCGCCGTCGACGACCAGTTCGAGCTTGACCGGATGGCCGAGCTGGGACGACAGGGCGGCTTCGACTTCGGGCAGCTTCTGGCGGGACTTCTCGCGGTGGACGTCGTTGGGGACGGCGAACTGCAGGGTCCCTTCACGCCCCGACGCGACGTCGACGAAGTGGCCGACGCTGAACATCGCCTTGGTGAGTCCGGACAGCTTTGGCAGCACCTGGGTGGCCCAGACCGCCGCCACGTCGTCGCTCGGTGGCACGGCATCGCTCGGTGGCACGGCATCGCTCGGTGGCGTGGCGCTCCCGGGCGTCGCGGCGTCATGCCCGGGGGCCGGGGCGTCGGGCACGCGAACAGGTTCCGGCTTTCGAGGTCGGGCGACAGGCGGCTCCGCGTTCGCCGCCGATGGTGACGGCGCCGTTGCTTCGGATGCCGTCGGCTTGCCTTGGCCGCCTGCCGTGGCCGGCGGGGTCGGCGGTTGCTGCTGGGTCGGTGGTGACGGAGGCGGCGACTCGGCAGGCCTGGGTGGGGTCGGCGCCGTGCGGGCCGGTCCGGATGTCTGAGCCGACAGCGCCGCACGTGCCGCATCGGCGGGGCGCGCAGATCCACTGGTCGATGCCCGTTCCGCAGTCGCGGGCGTGGCGGCCGAAGGCGTCGCGTCGGCCGCCGAGGCCACGGGCGCGGTGGGTGCCGGCGCGGGGGGCGCACCCCGTTCGAGCTGTTCGACTCGGGCGGCCAAGGAATCCAGTGAGGGGTCGTGATCTGCGCGGGTGAGACGCACCAATGCGACCTCTAGGGGGATCCGGGCGTCCGGCGCGGTGCGCATGTCCCGCAGCGCATCACCGATCGCTTCGAGGGCACGGGTGCAGGCGCGGTCGCTGAAGTGTTCGGCCCACGCCGCGGTCCGGGTCCGCTCGGCGTCGGTTGCCTGATCGAGTGGGTCACCCATCCGGTGCAGGAAGACGTCTCGCATCCGGGCCAGGAGCGCTTCCCCGGCGACCCGTGGGTCATGGCCCCGGCGAACCGCGTCGGCAACGGCCCGCAACGCGGCGCCGGTGTCGGCTGCTGCCAGGGCGTCGACCAACTCGTCGACCTGATCACCCTGGTCCAGCACGCCACCGGCCGCGACGACCTGGTCGAGCGCGGAGAGCGTGTCGCGCGCGGAGCCACCGCCGGCATGCAGCGCGTAGGCGACCGCGTCATCGTCGAGGTCGAGTTCTGCGTCGGCGACCACGCTTGCGACCAATGCCTCGAGGTCGTCCGCAGGGAGCAGATGCAACTCGAAGTGCTGGGTGCGGCTGCGGATCGTGGGCAACACCTTGTGCGGGTCGGTCGTAGCCAGCACGAACACGACGTGGCCAGGCGGTTCCTCCAGGGTCTTCAACAGCGCGTTCGATGCGCCGGCCGAGAGCATGTGGACCTCATCCAGCAGGTACACCTTGGTGCGCCCTGGCGAGCCCAGTGCCGTCTTGGCGATGAGGTCGCGCATGGCGTCGACGCCGTTGTTCGACGCGGCGTCGAGTTCTAACAGGTCATAGGAGGTGCCGGCCTCGATCGCTTGGCAGGAGTCGCACTTTCCACACGGTTCGCCATCGTCCAGATCGGTGCAGTTCAGCGCCTTTGCGAGGATGCGGGCCGTCGAGGTCTTGCCCGTGCCTCGTGGCCCGCTCAGCAGGTACGCGTGGCCGACCCGGTTCTCACGCACCGCGTTGTGCAGTGCGGTGACGACGTGGTCCTGTCCGCGGACCTCTGCAAATCGCTGGGGCCGGAAGCGTCGGTAGAGCGATTCATAGGCCATGGGTCCCGATCCTACCGACCCTGTCGAATCATCTGAACGGGGCTCGATCGTGCCGGTCAGTTCTCGTCGGAGACGCTCAACTCGGTGTCCGGGTTGGCCCGGTTCGGCGGTTCGATGCCGTTGGCAGCGTCTTTCGCATCGGCCCGGATGGAGACGACGATGGCGACGGCGAGGGTGATGATGATGACCCCGAGTGAGACCCACACCGGCGGGTGCAGCTCGTCGACGGGGAAGGAAAACGTGTCGGCGGTGAACCCGAGGATCAGCTTCAGGCCCACGAAGGCCAGGATCACCGCGAGGCCGTAGTTCAGGTAGCGGAATCGGTCCTGCATGCCGCCGACCAGGAAGTACAGCGCGCGCAGACCGAGCATGGCGAATGTCACGGCGCTGAACACGATGAACACGTGCTGGGTGACCCCGAAGATCGCCGGAATCGAGTCGAACGCGAAGATGATGTCGGTACCTTCGATGAGCACGAGCACGGCGAACAGCGGCGTCGCGAGCAGTTTGCCGCGTTCTCTGATGAACAGGTTCTGGCCGTGCAGGTCTGGTGTGGAGGGCACGATCCGGCGCACGACGCGCAGCGCGATGCTCGAGTTCGGGTCGATGCCGTCGTCGTCGGAGAAGGCCAGCTTGAACGCGGTGTACAGCAGGATCAGACCGAACACGGCGAGGGTGGCGGCGAAGGTCCGGATGAGCGCGACCCCGGCGAAGATGAACGCGCCCCGCAGCGCGATGGCGCCGAACACCCCCCAGAACAGCACCCGGAACTGGTACTTCG
>DASSYG010000114.1:0-3997 GCA_035703405.1 Acidimicrobiales bacterium
CGTCGGCGCACCGGTCACCTATGTGTCGACCGATTATGTCTTCGACGGCACCAAGGCATCACCGTATGTCGAATGGGACACGCCGAACCCGCGGTCGGTCTACGGGCGCTCCAAGCTCGCCGGCGAGCACGAACTCGACCCGGGCTCGACCGTCGTGCGCACGTCGTGGGTGTGTGGGTTCCACGGCGCGAACATGGTCAAGACGATTCTGCGGATCGCCTCGGAGCCGGGTCGGCTCACCTTCGTCGACGACCAACACGGCCACCCGACCTTCACCGCAGATCTGGCCGGCATGATCGACCGACTGGTCACCGAGGGGCGACCGGGTCTGTTCCACGTCACCAATCAGGGTGCGGTGAGCTGGTACGACTTCGCCCGGGCTGTGCTCGAAGCCGCCGGCGATGACCCCGACCGGGTCGACCCGTGTGCCACCGACGATCTGCAGCCGCCCCGGCCGGCACCCCGTCCTGCGAATTCGGTGCTCGACAATGCGGCACTGCGGCTGTCGGGAATTCCTGTGATGCGGGACTTCCGGGCGCCGCTCGCGGAGCTCGTGGGTCGTCTTCAGGTCTCCTGAGACGACACGGCCGCGGCGAGGATCTCGGCGATACGCACCGCCGGCTCGACCGCCGGTAGCGATGGCGGTGCGGTCGGCTCCTGCCCCCAACGCTGCAATCCGTAGCGGTCCCACATCTCGGCCACCCACGCCGGCGGATCGGGATGGTACGCCCAGGCGGGCCGACCGTTCGCGGCGGCCTCGAGAATGCCCGTCGAGAAGATCGCAGCGACCGGAGTGGCGAGATCCTCGAGGCGGACTCCCGACGTGTCGAATTCGATGCCGCGTCGCTGCCACAGCGCATGCTGCACGCGCGACACCTTGTCGACCTCGGAGGGGTGCGGCCGGTACACCGCGTCGTGGTCGCGGCAGAAACCGAAGGACACCCGCGCCAACTCGCGTCGGCTGATCTCCGCTGCGTGGAGCTGGCCGAGAAACGTCGGGCGGGCCGAGGTGTCGGTGGCCGGCGATTTGCGACGTGCCGCGTTCCACAGGAGCTGGCTACCGACGACCTGGACCTCGACGTCGCGTCGCCCGGCGCGCCAGAATTCGCCATCTGCTTCGCTCCAGGCGAGCAGGGTGCACTCGGTCGGTAGCGGGGGAGTGAAGGGCGTGAGGAGGCCGTGCTGGACGACGAAGGTACTGCCGCCCGATTGCCGAGCCGCTTCGATCGCCCAGCGGTGCGCACGGGCGACGCCGCTGGGCACCACGACGACGGGCACCGCGCCGTGCGAGGCAGCGACGGCTTCGACCGATGCGACCGGCCCGGACGCCACGTCGTCGCCAAGCAGGTCCTCGACGCCGTGGTCGGCGAGCACGCCCACCCGAAGGGCACCTGCTGCCCTGATCGGATCGACCAGCGCGGCGAGGTTGCTCGCGTTCGTGGATTGGATCGACACCAGCACGTCGATGTCGCCGGTCGGAGCGGTGAGTACCGGAGGCGGCGGATCGCCGGCGAACGCGCCACGGACACGACGGACGATCGAGGTCCGGCGCCGCTGCCAGGCCATCCAGTCGTCGAGGTTCTCCGGATGGTTCAACCCCACGTCGTCGGTCCCCGGCCTGCTGCGGATCGGTATGGCTCTGCGACCGGCGCTCGATCGGTGCTCACGATGCTCTGGTCGCGACCGGTCGCGCGGGTACTCCGGCGACGACGGCGCCAGGTGGGACGTCATGGGTCACCACCGAGGCGGCGCCGATCGTTGCTCGGTCGCCGATGGTGACGCCACCGATGATCGAAACCCGCTCGCCGATCCAGACGCCGTCGCCGATCGTGATCGGTCCCAGTGAGACGACCTCGAGCAGGTCGTCCTTTGCCTTGGCCGCGGAGATGATCAGGGTCGCCGGTCCGATCTGGACGTCGCTGCCGATGGTGATGTCTCCGGCGGCGTGGATGTGGCTGTCTCGCCCGATCGAGGAATTGTCACCGACGGTGATCGTGGACCGGCCCTTCTCACACGCCATCCAAGTGCGCGCCTGCACCGACGTGTTCCGACCGATCGAGATCCGTTCGACGCCCCGGAGCTTGTCGGGAGCGACGACCACCGAGCCGGCTCCGATATGGGCGAACGCGCGGCGCAGTACCAGGTCGGTCCACAGTTTGCTGCGATGCCAACGCAGCGTCGGCGGCAGTTCGGCGAGACGCTGGAAGACCTTCATGTATCGATCACTTCGTGCATGCGGCTCCTGCTCGAATGCTCGTCATGCGGTCTTCGGAAGCCACGCAGGCCGGCTCGCCTCGAATGCGTCGATCTCGTCGCAGTACTGCAGCGTAATGCCGATGTCGTCGAGGCCGTGGAGGAAGCGGTCCTGCACCGAATCGTCCAACGGGAACTCGATGGTGAGTCCGATCGCGGGGGCCTCCAGGGTGCGGCGGGCCACGTCGATCGTGATCTCGAGTCCGGGGTCGGTACGAATCGCATCCATGAGGACCGACTCGGTCCCTTCGGGGACCACGACCGGCACCAGGCCGTTCTTGGTGCAGTTGTTACGGAAGATGTCACTGAACCGGGGTGACACGACGGCTTCGAAGCCGTAGTCCATCAGCGCCCAGACCGCGTGTTCGCGAGAAGACCCGGTACCGAAGTTCGCGCCGGCGACCAGAATCGTCGCGTGCGCGAAGCGCTCATCGTTCAGCACGAAGTCACGGTCATCGCGCCACGTCGAGAACAGTCCCTTGCCGAATCCGGTGCGCTCGACCCGCTTGAGCCATTCCGCGGGAATGATCTGGTCGGTGTCGACGTCGGACCGGTCGAGTGGCAGCGCCGTGCCGGTGACGATGTGAACGGCTTTCATGGGGTGATTTCTCCTCGGCTCTACAGGTCTGCGGGGGACGCGAAATGGCCGGCGACTGCAGTCGCGGCGGCAACAGCGGGCGAGACCAGGTGGGTGCGACCGCCGCGACCCTGCCGGCCCTCGAAGTTGCGGTTCGAGGTCGACGCGGCCCGCTCACCCGGAGCGAGCTTGTCGGGGTTCATCGCCAGACACATCGAACACCCGGGTTGGCGCCACTCGAATCCTGCGGCGGTGAAGACCTTGTCGAGGCCTTCGGATTCGGCCTGGGACTTCACGGCGAACGAACCGGGCACCACCATCGCCCGTTTGCCCGACGCGACGTGGCGACCATCGACGACCTTGGCCGCGGCGCGCAGGTCTTCAATCCGTGAGTTCGTACACGATCCGATGAACACGGTGTCGATTTCGATGTCGCGCATGGCCGTGCCCGCGGGCAGATCCATGTAGGCCAGCGCCCGGTGGGCCGCGTCGCGCAGGGCGGGCTCGGCGAACGAGTCGGGGTCGGGAATCACGCCATCGAGGGCCACGACCTGGGACGGGTTCGTTCCCCACGACACGTGCGGCACGATCTGGGTGCCGTCCAGGACGACCTCTTTGTCGAAGGTGGCGCCTTCGTCGGTGGGCAGAGCCCGCCACGCATCGAGTGCCCGTTCCCAGTCGGCACCCTTGGGTGCGTGGGCGCGGCCTTCGAGGTAGGCGAACGTGGTGTCGTCGGGAGCGATCATCCCGGCCTTCGCGCCCGCCTCGATCGACATGTTGCACACGGTCATGCGGCCTTCCATCGACAACGCGCGGAACGCCTCGCCGCGGTACTCGATGATCGAACCGATTCCGCCACCGGTGCCGATCCGACCGATGATCGCGAGGATCAGGTCCTTCGCGGTCGAGCCCTCGGGCAGTACCCCGTCGACGGTGACCGCCATGGTGCCGGGACGCACCTGGGGCAGGGTCTGGGTGGCGAGGACGTGTTCGACCTCGCTGGTGCCGATCCCGAACGCCAAGGCGCCGAACGCGCCGTGGGTGGCGGTGTGGGAGTCGCCGCAGACGACCGTCATCCCGGGCTGGGTGACGCCCAGCTCTGGCCCGATCACGTGGACGATGCCCTGGTGCGCGGAGCCGATCGAGTGGATCGGGATCCCGAACTCC
>DASSYG010000144.1:0-5513 GCA_035703405.1 Acidimicrobiales bacterium
ATGGGCGGTCTGATCGTGCCAGCCGTGTTCGATCCGCTACCGGTGAGCGTGGAGATCCTGTTCCCCGAACTCGACGGCTCCTTCCCGAACCATCCCGCCGATCCGATCCAGACCGAGAACCTCACAGACCTGCGCAGACGCGTGGTCGAGACCGGCGCCGATCTCGGGTTGGCGTTCGACGGCGACGCCGACCGGGTCTTCGTGGTCGATGAGAAAGGCGAACCCATGTCGGGTTCGACCACCACGGCGTTGGTCGCGGCGATGATGCTCGAACGTGAACCGGGCGCGACGATCCTGTACAACCTGATCTGCTCCCGCGCGGTGCCCGAGCTGATCACCGAGGGTGGCGGCAGTGCGGTGCGCACCCGCGTCGGCCACTCCTTCGTCAAGGCCGTGATGGCCGACACCGGGGCGATCTTCGGCGGTGAACACTCGGCGCACTATTACTTCCGCGAGAACTACCGGGCCGACTCGGGGATCATCGCGGCGATGCACGTGATCGAGTACCTCTCGGCGAACGACGAGCCGCTGTCGGAGTTGCGCAGACGCTTCGAGCGCTACGCCGCTTCGGGTGAGATCAACACGACCGTGGACGACACCGCGGCGGTGATCGACACCGTCGCCCGTCGCTACGAAGATCGACCCCAGGACCGCATGGACGGGTTGACCGTCGACTGCGGTGACTGGTGGTTCAACCTGCGCCCGTCGAACACCGAGCCGCTGCTGCGCCTCAACCTGGAGGCACCGACGGCGGACGAGGTCGCCCGTCATGTCGACGAGGTCCGAGCCGCCATGACCGGCACGGCGACGACCGGCGCCTGACCGCTTCAGAGACGAACGAACCGGAGATCAGAAATGGCCCTCGATAGTGCACTGCTCGACATTCTCGTCTGCCCAGAAGACAAAGGTCCGCTGTGGTACTTCGGCGACGACGGCTTTCTCTACAACCCGCGCCTGCAACGCCGCTACGAGATCCGTGACGACATCCCGGTGTTGCTGGTCTCCGAAGCCTCCCAGGTCGACGACGCGGATGCGGCCGAGCTGGCGAAGCGATTCGACGGCGGCGGGATCCGCACCACCGGCGAAGGCTGAAGCCTCGCCGTGGCAGCCGATTCGTTCGACGCGTCCCGGCCGGACGGGGGCAATCTCCGTGGCGCCCTGGAGCTGCTGCCTCAGCGCATGAGCCTGCTGGCCACCCGCGATCTGGGCGGCCTGGCTCTGCCCGACGCCGAGTTGGTGACCGGGGTGGTGGTTTGCGCTGCCGGTGACGACGCACTCGACGCAGACATGGCCGTCGCGATGGTGGCGGCCGAGGCGTCGGTGCCGGTGGTCGTGCACCGCGGAGGTCGCCTGCCCGGCTGGGTCGGTCCGACCACGCTGCTGGTGATCGTCGCACTCACCCGGGTCGACGACCGCAGCAGACACGTGCTCGAAGCCGCGCGCGCCGCAGGCGCCGACGTGGTGGTCGTGACCGCGGACGGACGGTTCGCCGGCGACGCCGTGGTCGCCGGTGCCCGGGTCTTCGCACTCGAATCCGCCGACGTGGCTCCCCGCGTGCTGCCGGGGATCGTGTTCGTGCTGTTGGTCGGCGTCTTCGAGGCGGTCGGGTTGTTTCCGGGCGCCGGTGGGATCATGGCCAGCGTGCTCGCCCAGGTCGCGCTCGCGACGTCGGAGTGTGCCGCGGAACCCGAGGGTCGAAACCGTTCAGAATCGGCGACGCTGGCACGGCGTATCGACCGGACCCTGCCCCTGGTCTACGGCGCGGACGGCGTGGCGGGCGGGGCGGCGCAATGGTGGAAGTCCGCGGTGAACCAGTCCGCCAAACTTCCGGCGTTCGCCGACGGGGTGCCGTCGATGAGCTACACCGAGTTGGCGATGTTCGGCCAGGCGGGCGACCTGACCCGCCAGGTGTTCACGATGGTGCTCTTACGTGGCCCCGCCGATGTCGAGGGTTCGCTGGCGTCCGGACAGCTCGACCGGTTCGACGAGTTGTTCAGCGAAGTCGTGCACGACGTCCACTCGGTGACCACCGAGGCGCGGGGGCCGGCCGCGTACTTCGACCTCGCGATCAAGGGTCAGTGGGTCGCCATGGAACTGGCGAACCTCGCCGGCGTGGATCCGTCCGCGGTGTCGATCCTGAACGAGTTCTGGGCCGCCTCGTCTGCCTGAACCGACAGCCCGCGCCGCCGCGCATGATTCTGGCGACAGGCTCTAGGGCAGCGTGGCGTCGATACTCAGGGCGCGGAGGATGTCCCTCCCCACGATCTGCGCGCTCCGGCCCCGGTAGTGAACCCCGTCGGGCCGAAGGGTCGAGCCATCAGCGGTCTCGGATCGACACGACCGGTCGTCGACACAGAACTGCTCTGCGAGGTCGACGAGCACGATGGGGGTCGACGATGTGCCGGCCGCATCGCGGAGTGCGTCGTTCCAACAGATGTTCGCGTCGATGTAGTCCTCGTATGCGCCTTCGGGCCGGTCCCGTCGGTCCTGGGTGGGCGCCGTGGTCACCGCCAGGGTCGCGCCGCCGTGTTCGAACTTCTCGGCGAGTTCCTGGACGCGCGTGACGATCCAGTCGTGGTAGGTGGCGGAGCACGGTTTCACCCAGCGGCCGTCGTGCCAGTATTCGACGGCGGCGCTTCCGGCGGTGGTGAAGAGCACGTAGTCGGGGTCGAAGTCGCTGGCATCCCTGGCCCAGTGCTGGTCGCACCGGGCGGCGAACGCACCGCTGACCGTGCCGTCCGGGTAGCGGATGCGGGTGGTCGGAGGTTCGCTGCAGGCGGGCACGGCCCGGTTCAGCACCGCGGGTTGTGGGTCAGCCCGCAGTCGGGTGAGACCTTCGCGGGTCAACAGATCGGCGACCGAATCGCCGATGACCATGATCCGGGCACCATCGGCGGAGGGGGCGATCGTGGACGACGGGCCGGCGACGACCGGCGCGGACAGCGGTCGGTAGCCGGCCGTTCCGGCGATCAGCACGATGGCGACGATCGTGAACCCCAGTGCTGGGGCGCCGATGATCGCCCGGCGGCTCCAACGTCGACCGTGACGGACGGGTTGCTCGATCAGAAAGTAGGACGCCGTCGCGAGGGCGAGCGTCACGGCGATCTGCAGGCCGACCAGTGGCAGGTCCGACAGGCCCGTCCGCGTCGCGTCGAGCCACACGATGACCGGCCAGTGATACAGGTAGACCCCGTAGGAGATCAGGCCCAACCAGCGCAGTGGTTTCCAGGCGAACGCCGCGGCCAGCGGGCCGCGCCGCGGGTGACTCACGGCTGCGATGACGACGGCTGCGGCCACCGAACAAGCTGCCAGACCGCCGTGTCGCAACAGCGGGGATCCGTCGGCGAGTCGCAGCCATGCCACGGCCAGGACGACGACCCCCAGCAGGCCGCACGCTTCCAAACCCTGTCTCGGTCGTCCCTCGGGGACGGTGCCGAACCGCGCGCTCGCGGCGGCGACGACGGCGCCGGCCAGGATGGCGAATGCGCGGGTGTCGGTGCCGAAGTAGACGCGGTTCCAGTCTCTGAAGTAGCCCAACCACGCGGCTGCGGCCAACGACGCGGCGCCCAACAGCAGCGAGACGACGAGCGCGCGCATGGCGAATGCGTGCTTCGAGCGGACGTGGCGGCGGGCCAAGACGGCCAGGGCGGTGAAGATCAGCGGCCAGACGAGGTAGAACTGCTCCTCGATCGCGAGGCTCCAGGTGTGGTTCAGTGGCGACGGCGAGTCGAACAGCGACCAGTAGTTGACCCGGGAGAAGACCTCGCGCCAGTTCGCGACGTACAGCATCGTCGCGATGCCATCCCAGCGGATGCGGTGGAGCTCCGATGCTGCAGCGACGAATCGTGCGTATGCGGCGACGCCGAGAAGCATCACGGCCAGTGCAGGGAGCAGACGGCGTGCCCGCCGACCCCAGAACCGGACCAGTTTGATGCGATCGGTGGTTGCTTCTTCGGCGAGTAGCAGTGAGGTGATCAAGTACCCCGAAAGCACGAAGAACAGGTCGACACCCAAGTAGCCGCCTTCGAGGTGTCCGACGTGAAAGGCGACGACGGCGGCGACGGCGAGACCGCGGAGCCCGTCGAGCGCGGGGACGTACGCGATTCGAGGTGCGTCTCCGACTCCGGCGGCACCGCCGGTCTTGGTCGCTTCGATTTCCGGAATCGATTGCCCCAAATCCGTCACCGAGCCAGAGCGTATCGTCGCCCGTCTGGTGCAACGGAGACCGTCGACGGAGCAGACAGATGGGCGCGCTGTCTGGTCTGGTCCATCGCCCGCCCGCTCAGAAGGAGGGCGCCGCGCCCACTCCCAGCGTTTCCCGCCCGAAACACTACCAAGTATTGACTACCGAGTAGTCACGCGCGATGCTGAACCCATGGCGGTGCCTGATGGACTGTTGTTCCTACTCGAGAGCGGGCCGCGGCACGGCTACCAACTGGCCGCCGAGTTCACCGAACACACAGCCGGACGCTGGAAGATCAACACCGGCCAGGTGTACACGACGCTCGACCGCCTGGCGCGCGACGGTTACGTCGAGGACGACGGCGTGGACCCCGATGACGCACGTCGCCGCCGCTACCGGCTCACGCGCGCCGGCGCCGAGCGGGTCGAGACATGGTTGGCAGCACCCCCACCCGCTCCCGCTGACCAACGCGACGAACTCGTCCTGCGCGTCTTGTTGACGGTCGCCGTTCGACCGGCAGACGCAATGACGGTGATCGCGACCCAACGGCGCGCGCTCATCGAGCGCCTGCAGCGGATCCGACGCGAGATGCGCGCACGCGATGACGATCTCGTCGAACGCATGGCAACCGATGCCGCCGCGACCCGAGTCGAAGCCGACCTGGCATGGCTGGACCGATGTGAGGAACGCCTGCGCTCTGCAGCGCTCGAGGCCACGACCGCGGAGAACCCCTCATGAACGCGCCTGGCGCCCAGCCGCTCATGGAACTGGTCGGGGTGTCGGCCGAACGAGCCTCCGGCCGAGGGCCGCTCCGGGTGGTCGACGACCTCACGCTGTCGGTCGCAGCCGGTGAGTTGGTCGCGCTCATGGGGCCCTCGGGCTCGGGCAAGACCAGCGTCCTGCAGGTGGCGAGCGGGCTGCTCGCACCCACGGCGGGCATCGTCCGCATCGACGGCGAGACGCTCCACGCGACCGACCGCTCGGGTTGGGCGACCGTGCGCCGCCGCACCGTGGGCATGATCCACCAACGACTCGATCTGTTGGCTGGACTGGACGTGCTCGACAACGTGGCCCTGCCCCTGCTGCTCGACGGCACGAAACTGCGACGTGCCCACGAAACCGCACTCGCGGCACTCGATCGGCTCGGTATCGCCGGATTGGCCAAGGCTGCCCCCGATGAGCTGTCGGTCGGTCAACAACAGCTCGTCGCCGTGGCCCGGGCGATCGTGGGGGAGCGGCGGCTCGTGCTGGCCGACGAACCCACCGCCGCGCTCGACACCGTTGCCGCGGAGCGCGTCGCCGACGTCTTGGCCGACCTCGCCGCCGCGGG
>DASSYG010000172.1:0-9760 GCA_035703405.1 Acidimicrobiales bacterium
AGTCGCCACGCGCAGTGTTCGCTGGCCTGGCATGATATCGGTGTGTTCGGCGACTTCTTCGGTAATAAACCAGTCGATGTCGAAATGTTCCAATTTTCCCCGCGAAGCACCCTCGGGGTCCAACGCGCCCAACCACTCGAACCCATTGAACACGTGGCCGCCATTGTGAACGGAGTACATTTCGACCAGGTCATCTGGCAATGCGTGCCCGAGGGCTTGTTCGGTCGCTCTGACCTGGTCGTCGGTTACCGGCGGATTCAACCACGCAGCGTCCGACCGGATATCCAGTATCCGGTCGAAAGAGCGGACCCGGCTGGCCAGCGGCACCTCGTTCACGACTGCCCGGGGCAGAAGCGGAAGGATCGTTCCTGATTAGTGATTTCGGACGCCGATCGCGGCATCACGAAGAACGATCCGCCGTCATTGACCTTGCATTTCGAGTAGAAGCTGAACAGGTCGGTACCGCCATTTTGATTCTCGTAACCGTCGATGATCCGTAGGTGGGCTCCCGGCCCGCCTTGCTTGGTTGCGAACCATGGCCATTCATCGCAATGGGTTCCGCCGGTGCCCGTACAGTTGTACGGCGGATCCGAGTGCCAGTCTCGGTCGGGGTCGCCGTCGGGGTGAGGTGCTTTGGTGAGGATCTGCCACTGGATCTGAGGAGTTGGCGGGTTCGTCGACTGCGTGTCGGTGCCGTTGTGTTCGCCGTAGAGCACATCGCGGATGTGGAGCGAGGCCGACACCATCGGCGCTCCGCCCGGTGCCGTCGCGCCACCAGGTTCATAGGCCGGGATCAGCTCGCACACGTGCCTTGGGACCGTGCCTCCGACCATTCCGGTGACCGGGTCGACGGCTGCCCCAAACGGACCAAGGAAGGCGATCAGATTGTCGAGCGCGATGTCCTTAACACAGGTGTACATGGCGACTTTGGCGGCCCATTCGAGCGCTTCACCCGAATAGCCAGGATTGTCTGCAGCGACGGTTGGCATGCGTTCGGTCACGTCGTCGATGACGGCAGCGTCCGCGTCGACGGTCGCGATCGCCTGGGAGTCTGTGGTCCCGATCGTCAGCGGCACGGGAATCCCGTTGATCAGGATCCACACGACCCCGACAGCGATCAGCGCGGCCACGCCGACAACGATCACGTCGCCGATCGTGATGGTGGCTGCGCCGGCGCCGATCGCTGCGATGATGTCGCCGTCGATTGCGATGACCGCGCCCACGCCTGCAGCGGCGGCCAACGACTTGGTGAAAATGTCGTTCGGATCGCACTGAATGTTCGACAATTCGGCAGGGATGTCGGCGATGCAGGACGACTCGTCCTCGTAGCATCCCTCACGCTGTTCGCCGTCGACGACGGTTGGTTCGGTGTAGAAGACGTTTCCGCCGGCCTTCGCGCACGCCTGCGGTGTCGCCGGCGGGCAACCGTTCCCCGATGAGCTCAGGTGGAGGTCCCATTCGTAATCGGAGGCTGCGGTGGCCGGAAGTTGCTCGAAGCTGACCGTGAGGTTCTGGTCGCTTGCTCCGTTCGTCCAGGTCGTGTCGACGGTGGCGGTCTTGCCTTTGCCCAACGTCGACGCCGCCACGATTGGGTCGACCTGCCACGCCAGAGTCGGGAAGAGCCAGTTCGATGTCGAGTTCTTCACCGTTCCGGTGATGTGCACCTGCGCGTCAGCAGGAAAATGCAGCACCGCGCTGTCGACGCCGGAGACCAACTCGTAGTTCACGACCTTCCCTGCGAGCGTCGCGCTGCAACCTGACGGTGTGCCGCCTGGAGATCGCGGCGGACCCTCGCATGCGGCGGCGACCGCCACCAGCAGCAACGCCATTAGTGTCGCAAACCCCCCCGAATCCGGTTTCCGGTTCCCATGGTCGACTTCCTGAACTCGCCGTTGCTTGCAACGTACATGACGAATGTCACACAATCAAGGGGCTGGGCAATCCACGACCGGGATGCTTTGGAAGTACAAACGGGTACCCGACGTGGCGGTGTGCGGCGAGCCCGACTTCGAGCGAGGTGAGATGGTCGTGGCCGTGTCTCCCGATTTGGCCCACAATGGCTCATGTGTCGGAAAGCCGTTCGGTGGCACGACCGCAACACGACCGACGCTTCCGGTGTGGTGCCCGAACGGCTGAGCATCTAGGATCTGACGACCCGTCAGAAACGCGGGTGAACCACGGGCCCGACATGGAACGGTCCGTTCAGGAAAGGTGCAGCGCACATGGGCATGTTGGACGGCAAGGTCGCGATCGTCACTGGGGCGGGGCACGGCATCGGTCGCGGCCACGCCCTCGAGTTGGCCAAACACGGGGCGAAGGTCGTCGTCAACGACCTCGGATCGTCGGTGGCTGGTGAGGGCACAGGCGAGGACGCCGACCTCACCGTCGACCTCATCACCAACCGGGGCGGCGAGGCTGTCGGCAACTACGAGAACGTCGCCGACCACGATGGCGCCGGGCGCATGATCGCCCAGGCCGTCGACACCTACGGTCGCCTCGACATCCTGGTCAACAATGCCGGGATCGTCCGTGATTCGGCGATCTGGAACATGGACGAGGCCGACTTCGACTCGGTCATCGCCGTGCACCTCAAGGGCACCTGGGCGCCTTCCAAGCATGCCGCCATCCATTGGCGCGAACGTACCAAGGCGGGGGAGTTCTTCACCGGCCGGGTCATCAACACCACCTCCGGCGCCGGTCTGGTCGGCAACTTCGGCCAGTCGAACTACGCCACCGCCAAGGCCGGGATCGCCGGGCTCACCCAAACCCTCAGCCTTGAGCTGTACAAGATGGGTGTCACGGTGAACTGTGTCGGCCCGGCCGCGGCCACCCGGATCACCGGCACGATGCCCGGCGCCCCCGAGGTGATCGAGGCCAACGATGTGCCCGAAGGCGAGTTCAACCCAATGGATCCGTCCACGTCGTCGCCGCTCGTCGCCTGGCTGGCGAGCGATGCCTCCCAGCTCGTGACTGGCCAGGTCATCCGGGCGGTCGGCGACAAGATCGTGCTGATGGAAGGCTGGAGCGACGGACCGTCGATTGCGACGAAGCAGCGTTGGGACGCCACCAAGCTCGGCCAACAACTCGCCACCGACGTTTTCGCCACCCGCGCTCCCGGTCTGCGGTACTGAACCCGATTCAATGGACCTGTCCTTCTCTGCCGAGGACGAGGTGTTCCGTGCCGAGGCGCGTGCCTGGCTGACCCATCAGCTCGACGGACCGCATGCCGTGGTGCGAGACCGGGGAGGCCCCGGCGACGAGCATGCCCTGTTCGACAAGCGCCTCGCCTGGGAACACACCCTCGCCGAGGCGGGGTGGACGTGTGTGGGTTGGCCGACCGAGTTCGGTGGACGTGGCCTCTCGCTGCACCGCCAGGTCATCTGGTTCGAGGAGTACGCCCGCGCCGGCGGACCGGGGCGGCTCGGCCACATCGGTGAGACGCTGCTGGGGCCCACCCTGATCCATTTCGGCAACGCCGACCAGCAGGCCCGCTTCCTGCCCGGGATCGTCGCCGGTGACGACCTGTGGGCCCAGGGCTACTCCGAACCCGATGCCGGGTCGGACCTCGCCAATGTGGCGACCCGCGCGGAACGCGACGGCGACGACTGGGTGATCACCGGTCAGAAGGTGTGGACGTCGTTGGCCCATTGGGCTCGGTGGGCGTTCGTGTTGTGCCGCACCGATCGTGACGCTCCAAAGCACAAGGGCCTGTCGTATCTGTTGGTGCCGCTCGACCAGGACGGCGTCGAGATCCGTCCGATCCGTCAGATCTCGGGGGCGTCGGAGTTCAACGAGGTGTTCTTCGAAGGCGCCCGCACCTCTGTCGCCAACACGGTCGGCGCACCCGGCGACGGCTGGAAGGTCGCGAACGGCACGCTCGCGTTCGAACGAGGCGCGTCCACACTTGGTCAGCAACTTCGTTTCACCAACGAGTTCGATGCGCTCGTGGCCACCGCCCGGGCGAACGGTGCGATCGATGATCCGGTCCTACGCCAGCGCCTCACCGATGCGTGGCTGCGCCTGCGGATCATGCGCTTGTTGATGTTGCGGGTGCTCTCCGCGACCGAGAGCAGCCTCGCCCCTGCAGCCATGGTCACCAAGTTGTACTGGGCCTCTTGGCACCGCGACTTGGGCGAGTTGGCCATGGGTGTACTGGGTGCCGCCGCGCTCGACTGGTCCGCCCACGACATCGACGACCCCGAGCGACTCACCCCGTTCCACCAGTTGTTCCTGTTCAGCCGCTCGGACACGATCTACGCCGGGTCGAACGAGATCCAGCGCAACATCATCGCCGAACGCGCCCTCGGCCTACCCCGCGAACCCCGCCCTCCGGTCCCGTCAGCCCCGCCCGTCCACACATGACCACCCCACCCCCACGTGAACTTCGGGAGGTTCGGTGCGCATAGCGCACGCTTGCTCCCGAAGTTCGATTTTGCCACCCCACCCCCACGTGAACTTCGGGAGGTTCGGTGCGCATAGCGCACGCTTGCTCCCGAAGTTCGGATCGGGGAGTGGGACGATTGCGACCATCTGTCTGAATGGAGAACCCTTTGTCCACTCCACCTCCTGACTACGTGCCCGGGCACGGTTTGCTCGCCGACCGCACCGTCGTGGTCACCGCCGCGGCCGGCACCGGTATCGGTTTCGCCGTCGCGAAACGGTGTGTCGAGGAGGGCGCGCGGGTGTTGATCAGCGACATCCACGAGCGCCGCCTCGGGGAAGCCGCCGAACGCCTCGAAGCCGAGACCGGCCAACGCCCGGCGACGGCGCGGTGCAACGTCACCGATCAGGGCGACATCGACGCGCTGTTCACCACGGCCGTCGAGACCCTCGGCCACATCGACGTGCTCGTCAACAACGCCGGCCTCGGCGGCACGGCGAACCTCGTCGACATGACCGACGAGCAGTGGCACGGCGTGCTGGATGTGACCCTGAACGGCACGTTCCGGGCGACCCGGGCGGCTCTCGCACTCATGCAACCGCGTGGCGCCGGGGTCATCGTCAACAACGCGTCGGTCCTGGGATGGCGCGCCCAGGCGGGCCAGGCCCACTACGCCGCCGCGAAGGCCGGCGTCATGGCGTTGACCCGCTGCGCCGCGATCGAAGCGGCCCCGTTCGGGGTTCGGATCAATGCGGTGGCCCCATCCATTGCGATGCACCCGTTCCTGGCCAAGGTCACCACCGACGAGCTTCTCGCCGAGTTGGAATCCAAAGAGGCGTTCGGGCGCGCCGCGGAACCCTGGGAGGTTGCGAACACGATGGTGTTCCTTGCGAGCGACTATTCGAGCTACCTCACGGGCGAGGTGATCTCGGTTTCGTCCCAGCGGGCCTGAACCACCGTGTCAGGATCCCGGCCACTAGAGTCGGGATTCGTCCTGACGGCGTATCGGGAGATCTATGCGTGACGCGGAAGCCATCTCGGGCGAGCTGGCGGAAAGCGCGAACTTCGAACCGATGGCCGCGCTGCGCACCCTGCTGGGACGCCTCGACCAGATCGTGATCGCGAGCGACGCCGAGGGAAACATCCGGTTCGTCAACGATGTCGTCGCCGACCGACTCGGGTATGCGCCCGACGCGATCGTCGGCCGGAACCTCGCCGACTTCGTGACCCGTGACCATCGACCCCACGTCGCGGAGGCGATGGCCCGCTGGAACGGAAGACGCGGCCGACCTCGTGGGAGCGCGGTGGATCTGGTGGCCAGTGACGGGACCGTGCACCAGTACCACTACCGCGCTCAGTTCGGTGACGGGGTGTTCGCAGCAGGCGATTTCGTCGTCACGCTTTCCCCAGCAGATCCGTTGGGCCACGACGACGACATCGTCCCGGCGTTGATCGACAATGCCGACCGCGTCGCACGGGTCGCCGCCGCGTTCCTCGACAAGTCATTCGGGAACTTCGGCGTCGGCCTCGACGTGGCAGTACGCGAGCTGGCCGGGTTGGAATGGCTGACCCGGATCACCGTGTGGACGATGCAGGACGGGCACCTGGACCTGCTGACCCGCTGGGACGCCGCGTACGGCGCGCCGGTCGCGCCGCCGCCCGACCGGTTGAGGATCGACGATTCACCGATGTTGGGTCACCTCGTCGCCGGCAACGAGATTCGGATCGCGTCGACCCGGTCAGATGATCTCGCCTTCGCTGCGGAGGGCCGGGCGTTCGCCTCGGCGGGTACCGAATCGTTGGTGGCGGTGCCACTCGTGGCCCGTGACGACGTGCTCGGCGCCATCATTCTCGAGTCGACGTTCACGGCGATCACCAACGACGTGGCGCATCTGGCCACAACCCGCGCCGCCGCGGCGGTGATCGCTGCTGCGATGATCCGTCACGAGGCCGAGGCCGAGCTCGCCTTCCAGGCCCGAACCGACCGGACCACCGGTCTGTCGAACCGGTGGGCGGCCCAGAGCGATCTCGATGAGGCACTTGACGCGCTCGGGAGGAACTGGATCGGCGGAGTCGGCGTCATCGGTGTCGATCTCGACCGGTTCAAGCTCGTCAACGAGGCGCTCGGTCATCGCTCGGGCGACCTGCTGCTCACCGAGGTCGCCGATCGGTTCCGCAGTGCGATGCCGACGGCGACTCAGCTCGCCCGGTTGAGCGCTGACGAGTTCCTGATCGTCGTGCAGGGCTCGGTCTCGGAATCGGCGACGATGAAACTGGCGAACACCGTGTTGGATCTGTTCGCGGTTCCATTCGAGATCGGTGGGTCGATCACCTCGGTGACGGCGCGGGCGGGTGTGGTGCATTTCGATGCCCGGCACCGGTCCCTTCCATCGGCCGAAGAGGTGTTGCGGCGTGTCGCCCACACCGTTGACCATGCCAAGCATTCGGGTCGTCGCCTCGAGACGGTCGATCTGATCGATGACGGCCCGCAGCGCCGCCTTCGTCGTGTCGGCGAACTCGAACGGGCACTCGTCGGTGGCGAGTTGGTGCCCTATTTCCAGGCCGAGTGGGACCTCGTCACCGGTGACGTCGTCGGGGCGGAGGCGTTGTTGCGGTGGCTTCATCCCGACGAGGGACTCGTCGGTGCCTCCGAGCCGATCCGGCTCGCCGAATCGACGGGGCTGATCGGCCGCATCGGCCGCCACGTGCTCATGGAGGCGTGTCGGGCGGCGCGGCCGTGGACCGAACTCGTCGACGGGTTCGTCCTGCGGGTGAACGTGTCGGCCCAACAGCTCCGCAGCGACGATTTCGTGACCGAGGTCGCCGAGATCCTGGACGAGACCGGCTTCGCGGCCGCGTCGCTGTGCCTGGAGCTGACCGAGAGTTCACTGCTCGACGATCCGGAACGGTCACGGGTGCAGTTCGCCCGACTCCGTGACCTGGGGGTGGGGCTCGCGATCGACGACTTCGGCACCGGGTACTCGTCGATTCTGCAGCTCAAGGAACTGCCGCTGTCATCGATCAAGATCGACCAGCGGTTCGTCGCGGGTGTCGCCGACAATCCTTCGGACCGGGCGATCGTCGAAGCCATCCTGGAGCTGGCTCGGGCATTCGGGATGTCGGTGACCGCCGAAGGGGTCGAGGTGCCGCGTCAGCGGGACGTGCTCGAACGGCTCGGCTGCACGCGGGTGCAGGGATTTCTGTTCTCGACACCCGAGCCGGCTGCGGATTTCGCCGCCCGGCTGGCGCGACTCCGCGCGTCGCCCGGGCGGTAGATTCCTCCCATGGCCGGCACCGTTCTCGAAGGTCTCGACGCCGTGCGTGACGCGGTCGGTACGCATCTGGGTCACACCGACTGGATCGAGGTGACCCAGGAGCGGGTGCAGCGTTTCGCAGACGCCACCGGCGACCAGCAGTGGATTCACACCGACGTCGTACGGGCCCGCACCGAATCACCGTTCGGTGGGCCGATCGCCCATGGCTATCTCACCCTCGCGATGACGAACGAGTTCCTGCCACGGATCGTCGAGGTCCGTGGCGTGACGATGGGCGTGAACTACGGCGTCGACAAGGTGCGGTTCCCCACCCCGGTGCCGGTCGGCGCGCGGGTGCGGGGCGGCGCCGAGCTCGTGGCCGTCGACGAGGTGACCGGCGGTATCCAGACCACCATGCGCGTCACCGTTGAGGTCGAGGGTGTGGACAAACCGGCGTGTGTCGTCGAAGCGCTGAGTCGCTTCTTCCCCTGAGAACGGACCGGTCACCTCGTGCGTGTGCTCGTAACCGGAGGTACCGGCTTCGTCGGTGGCTGGAGCGCGGCAGCTCTGCGCCGCGCGGGCCACGACGTGCGCTTTCTGGTCCGCAACCGTGAACGGCTCGACCCGGTAGCCGCGCTCGGCGTTGTCACGACCGACCACGTCGTCGGCGACGTCACCGATCCCGCGGCGGTGCATTCCGCGCTCGAAGGCTGTGACGCGGTGCTGCACTGTGCGGCGATGGTCGCGACCGACCCACGACGGGATGCCGAGGTGCAGGCGACGAATCTGACCGGCGCCGAGACGGTGCTGGGCACCGCGGTGGCACTCGGCCTGGACCCGGTCGTTCACACGTCGTCGATCACGGCGGTGTTCACGCCGGGTGTCACCGAGTTGCGTTCGGATCTGCCGACAGGGCGGGTGCGCGACGCGTACGGCGTCTCCAAGTCGGCGGTCGAGGACTACGCACGTGGTTTGCAGGCCGACGGGCACCCGGTGACGATCACCTATCCGGGCATGGTCGTCGGTCCGGGTGTGGGCAGCCGATTCGGTGAGGTCGCCGAAGGGTTCGAGACGATCCTGCAGACCCACATTGTGCCCGGCTCCGCTGCCGGTTGGTTGGTCGTCGATGTCCGGGACCTGGCCGCGATCCACGCAGCGGTGATGGTGCCTGGTGCCGGTCCCCGTCGATACATGGCCGGGGGCACCCACCTCGATGCGGGCAGGCTCACGGCACTGTTCCGCGAAGTGACCGGCAATCGGATCCTCCGGATCCCGATGCCGGGCGTCGGCCTCCGCCTGGCCGGTTCAGTGGTCGACATGGTGACCGGTCTCACCGGGTGGACCACCCCGTTGACGCGGGCGGCCATGGACTACTACACCCAGATGCCCGCATCCGACGACACCGCGGTCCGTGACGAGCTCGGGGTGACCTACCGCGACGTGGCCGAGACGTTCCGCGACTGCGTCGCGTCGCTCGCCGCCACCGGTCGGATCACCCCGGCACAGGCCGGGGAGGCAGGGCGCGCCTCAGCGGGTGAGCAGCACCGATGAACCGTGGCCGAAGAGGCCCTGGTTGACCGTGATCCCCACCTTGGCGTCGGCCACCTGGCGGCCTTCGGCCTGACCGCGGAGCTGCCAGGTGATCTCGCACACCTGGGCGATCGCCTGGGCGGGCACCGCTTCGCCGAAACAAGCCAGACCTCCCGACGGATTCACCGGCACGCGACCGCCGATCGTCGTCTCGCCGTTGCGGAGCAGCTTCGCCGCTTCGCCGGGGGCGCAGAGTCCGATGTCCTCGTACCAGTCGAGCTCGAGGGCGCACGACAGGTCGTACACCTCGGCCACGTCGAGATCGTCGGGACCGATACCGGCCTCTGCATAGGCCGCATCGGTGATCGACGCCTTGAACGGACGGGCCGGGGCTGCCACCGTCGCGGACGAATCGGTGGCCAGGTTCGGCATTTCGATGATCGTGTTGGGGTAGGTCGGGGTGACGGTGGACACCGCCGCGACGCGCACCGCGTTGGCGGCACCGTGGCGTCGGGCATAGTCGGCCGAGCACAGCACCACCGCGGCGCCGCCGTCGGAGGTCGCACAGATCTCCAGCAGGCGCAACGGGTTCGCC
>DASSYG010000330.1:0-5909 GCA_035703405.1 Acidimicrobiales bacterium
GAGTTCGATTGGCTCCGGGGCGCGGCCCTCGGACTCCTCAGCGGGGAGGTTCGCGCCGGATCCGCTCACGGCACATGAGGATAGATGCTCGGCGAGCCGCGCAGAGACTGCTTTGGAGTCGACACGGGGACGGACCGTCCAGCGATGATTCGGTCAGGCGCCGGCGGCGACGAGTTCGGCGATCTGCACCGCGTTCAACGCGGCGCCCTTGCGCAGGTTGTCGCTTGCCACGAACAACGCGAGGCCACGACCATCGGGCACGGTCTCGTCCGCACGGAGCCGACCCACGAAGCTCACGTCCTCGCCGGCAGCTTGAAGCGGCGTCGGGATGTCCGAAAGCGCCACGCCGGCAGCGTCCGCGAGCAGCGCCGTCGCCTCGTTGGGGTCGATGGGACGGGTGAAGGTGGCGTTGATCGACAGGGCGTGTCCGGTGAACACCGGGACGCGC
Source organism: Acidimicrobiales bacterium (assembly GCA_035703405.1). GTDB lineage: Bacteria > Actinomycetota > Acidimicrobiia > Acidimicrobiales > Iamiaceae > JAFDWI01. The sequence goes on from DASSYG010000330.1 coordinate 449, forward strand.
ACACAGGTTCCCGACACGACGAGGCCGGGGATGTCGAGGATCTTGCGCGACTCGTCGCGCAGCTTCTTCTCTTCGTCGGTCTCGCCGCGCCCGTCGTCGACGATCGAACCGGCCAGCGCCACGACGTTGAAGGCGATTGGTCGGGCGAACTTGGCCGGTTCGCCAAGGTCGACTGCGTCGCCGTCGAAGGTCAACTCTCGGGCCTGTTCGGCACCCTTGCGCACCTGCGCGTCGAGTTCGTCGACCCCCGCGAGGCCTCCGCCCGACACCGCCTGGTAGGTGCTGACGACGAGTGAGTCCAGACCGGCGGCGCGGTGCAACGGCGCCAGCACCGGCATCGCGGCCATCGTGGTGCAGTTCGGGTTCGCGACGATGCCCTTGGGGCGCTGCGCGAGCGCGTCAGGATTGACCTCGGACACCACCAGCGGCACGTCGGGGTCGTTGCGCCACGCGGAGGAGTTGTCGATCACCACCGCGCCCGTCGCCGCGATGGCGGGGGCCAGGGACTTCGAGGTCGTGCCCCCGGCCGAGAACAGCACGATGTCCAGACCCGAGTAGTCGGCGGTCGCCGCGTCCTCCACGGTGATCTGGCCATCGGCGTAGTCCAGTGATCGGCCCGAGGAGCGGGCCGAGGCGAACAGCCGCACTTCGTCCGCGGGAAAGTTCCGTTCGGCCAGGATCGTCCGCATGACCCCACCGACCTGACCGGTTGCTCCGACGATTCCGATTCGCATGGTCCTCACGGTACCGGGCGACCCATTCGACGGCCACCCGGATAGCGCCCGAGCAGTCCCCCCACGCCCCATGGCCGCATCCCGCGCTTGGTCCCGCTGCCGGGAAGACAGGGCCGGTCCGGTCGTTCAGGCGTCGAGACCGAACGCGGTATGCAACACCTCGACGGCGCGTTCGACCTGCACTTCGGGCACCACACAGGAGATCCTGATCGCGGACGTCGAGATCATCTCGATGTTGATGTCGTTGTCGGCCAAGGTCTCGAACACCTTCGCCGCGACCCCGGGATTGGTCTTCATGCCCGCCCCCACAAGGCTGACCTTGCCGATCGTCTCCTTGGGCACGACCCCGGCGCCGTCGATGTCTGCGACGTAGTCGTTGCAGATCCCCAATGCCACGTCGAGTTCGGGTTGGGGCACCGTGAAGGAGATGTTGGTGACACCGTTGACCGAGACGTTCTGGACGATCATGTCCAGGTTCGCGTCGACATCGGCGAGGCGCCGGAACAGCGTCGCGGCGATACCGGGACGGTCGGGCACGCCGGTGACGGTCACCTTGGCCTCGGATTCTTCGTGCGTGACCGCTGAGACGATCGCATCTTCCATGTCGGGATCCTCCTCGGTGATCCAGGTTCCGGGTTCCCAGGTGAAACTGGAGCGGACGTGCAACGGCACGCCCCAGGTACGGGCGAACTCGACCGAGCGCATCGCCGGTTTCGGACACCCCGACGCGCACATCTCGAGCATCTCGTCGAAGGACACCTGGTCCATCCGATGAGCGGAATCGACGACCCGGGGGTCGGCGGTGAACACGCCCGACACGTCGGTGTAGAGCTCACACGCGTCGGCGCCCAGCGCGTGGGCCAGGGCAACCGCGGTGGTGTCGGAGCCGCCGCGACCCAGAAAGGTGATGTTGTGGTCGGTCGACACGCCCTGGGACCCACCGACCACCGCGACCCGGCGCTTGTGGACGCTGTCGAGCACCCGGTCGGGTTGGACCTGGAGGATCTTGGCGTTCATGTGGTTGTTGTCGGTCAGAAAACCGGCCTGGGAGCCGGTGAACGAGTCGGCCGGAACGCCCAAGTCGTGCAGGGCCATGCACACCAGCGCGGTCGCCTTGCGTTCGCCCGTGGTGATCAACATGTCCATCTCACGTCCCGGACGGGTGTCGGAGACCTCGCGGGCGAGACGGAGCAGTTCGTCGGTCTCCTTGCCCATCGCACTCACGACGAGCACGATGTCGTCGCCGCGCTTGTAGCGGCGCGCGACGTAATCGGCGACGTTGCGGATCCGGTCCGGGTCGGCCACCGACGAGCCACCGAATTTCTGGACGAGGAAGGCCACGCTTGCAGAGTATCGTCGCCCGGCAACTCGTCCGGCGTCGCGTCACCCGTCCGCGTCACCAACGTCGCCGCCGGGATCGTCGATCGTGGACGGATTGGCGACTCCGATCAGCACACCCCAGTCGCGCAGTGTCTGCACGCCGTCGCCCACCGATTCGGCGCCCACCAACGCGCACAGGGCCCGCAGGTCGTCGCTGCGTAATGACAGGACGCGGCCGTTGAAGTCGCCGCGGGCGACGACGATCGAGTTGACGAACGCCATGATCGGCAGGTCTGCCGCATTCCGGCGGAGCGCCTCGAGATCGAGCACGATCGCCTGGGGGTTCAGGGGTGCCGCATTGGCGACCGGTTCGCCGAGAAGTACGGCCATGGGCACGTCGTAGTACTCGGCAAGTGCATGCAGCCGGGGCACGGTGATGTTGCGGAATCCCCGCTCGTAGGCGCCGAGCGCGGATGCGCTCCACCGCCCCTCGGAGCGGTCTTCGACGTCGGCCAGTGACATACCCCGTTGCCGTCGAACCGCACGCAGGCGTGCCCCCACGGTCTGGGAGAACGCCGCGTCGTCGTCCGTCTCAGCACTGTGGGCGGCATCGTCAGGGGCTGAGTCGGCGACCGAAGCTCCGGTCGATTGGAATGCCGGCGTGTTCGTGTCGACCATGCACGTACTTCCTCTCGCCGCGCGGCGCCCAGTAGTCGATCCCGGTTCACGACCCGACGAGCCGCGAGGGATACCCGATCTTTGCACACCGGCGTCATACTTTTCCCGGGTACCGGCGGGGTCTTCCGCCGAAGCGGCCCCGGCGAACGGCGAGACACGAGCCCGGGGTGGGCGTCGAACCATGGCCGAGGTGGGGCCGGCCCTCGAGAACTTGGTAGCGTCCAGCGGCGATGGGTACCGAAAAGCGCGCACGTCAGAAGGCCAACCGTTCGGCGAAACTGCAGGCCGAAGCAGTTCAGGAGAAGCAGGACACTCGCCGTCGTGGCGTCATCGGTTTCGGCGTGGTGGTGATCGCTGTCGCCGTGATCGTCGGGCTGATCTACCTCGGCCAGAGCGATTCGGACGAAACCGCGTCGGGCACCACGACCACTGTTGCCGGAGCAGAAACGACCGCCCCGCCGTCCACCGCGGCGGCGCTGACCCCGGTCGAGTTCACGTTCGGGTCCACCGAGTGCCCTCCTGCCGACGGTGTCACCAAGGCCACGTTGACCTTCGACGCACCGCCGAAGAACTGTCTCGACGAGGGCAAGACCTACACCGCCACCTTCGACACGACCGCCGGCAACGTCGTGGTCGAACTCGACACGAAGGACACCCCGGGCACGGCGAACAACTTCGTGTTCCTGTCCCGCCACCAGTACTACGACAACACTCAGCTCTTCCGGGTGAACAACGGCATCGACATCATCCAGGGCGGGTCACCGCACACGCAGTCCTCGGCCGACCCCGGCCCGGGGTATTCGCTGAAGGACGAGGGCGAGTTCAACGAGGACCACAGCCAGGGCGGGTACACCTACAAAGCGGGTGACCTGGTCATGGCACGCACCTCCGGGCCCGACGGTGCCGGCGCCCAGTTCTTCTTCGTGACCGGCAAGAACGGCTCCGGACTCGACGCCGGTCAGCCGATGCCCGGCGCAGGCACCTACGTGGTGTTCGGACACGTCACCGAGGGACTCGAAGCGCTCCAGAAGATCGTCGCCACCGCCGAGGTGGACGCATCGGGTGAAGGCAAGCCGAATCCCGAGGTGACGGTGAAGTCGGTGCGGATCACCGAGAGCTGACGCCCTGGAGCGCCCCGGGTCGGATCGACCGGTGGGCGTCCGCTGAGACCTCAGCGAACCAGATCTGCCAACTCGATCGGTTCGGTGCCGACCCGCACGTGCACCGAACCCGCGCCTTCAGCCATCCAGGAACCCTCCGGTGAACGGATTGCCGCGGTCGAATCGTCCAGGCCGATCAGCGCCAGGTCGGGGTTGGTCATCTGGTGGAGGCGCTGGAGCGCATCCTCACTCCAGGTGGCATAGCGGGGGACGAACGCGATGCGTTCGACGAGGCCGAGCCCCACGGTGAACGCGGCGCCCCGGTCATCCACCATCGGATCACCCAGGATCTGCGCGCCGGCATCGGAACCGATGACGGTCGCCCCGGCGTGCCACGCGGCGACGAGGCCGTCCCACACCGGGGTCTGCAACAGGGTGGGGCGGGCATGCATCGCCGAGGAGCCGACCAGGTAGACCACACTCGCCTCACGCACCGTGTCGGCGTTTGCCTGCAGCATCGCATCCGCGCGGGTGAGCACCTCGAGCGCCGTCACCCCGACACCGATGGCTCCGAAGTGCTCCTTCGCGGCCTCGACGAGGCGGTCGGGATGCTCGAACGCGGCTGCCGTGGGGAGCACGGTCACCTCGGTGGCCCCGGCGGCCTCGACCAGGCGCCGATTGAACGTACAGGCATCGGTGAAGGGTTCTCCGCCCACTACTGCGAGCGTGCCGGTCATCGCCCACACCCGATGCGAGCCGACTCCGTCGTCACTGCCACGTCCATCCGACGACGGTAGCTCAGCATGTGGTGTCCGTGCGCCGGGGCCTGCGGGACCGGCGTCAATCGGGCGCGGTGGCGAACGACTGGAAGATCGGGCCGTCGGGCACGCTCATCTGGATTCCCGCGACCGCTCCCGTATCGTCGATGCCCGTGATCAGCGTGTCCTTGTGATGGGCTGTGCCTGGCAACGCTGCCGCGTCGAATGCCCGGATCTCACCGGTGACCACGTCGTAGGTACTCAGCGCCCAGATGCCACCGACTTGGAACCTGCCGGCCAGCAGCCCGTCATCACTGATCGCCGGCGCCCCCGACGGCACTGCGACGAGTGGGCCGAGGTCGACCGAGACCGGGCCGGCACCCGCGAGCGTTGCGGGCACGCGGAAGACGAAGGTCCGATCGAACGAGTCCACGGTCTGACCCACCGTGAGCCATCCGGAGTCGGTGAACGTCGCCGGCAGCGCCTGGTTGCCAGGATCGACGACGATCCCATCGGCCGACCCGAACCCGACCGTGGTGCCCGTGGTGAGATCCGTCGCGAACAACGGCTCGGTTCCGCCGGTGCACGAACCCACCGCGATCGCCGACGCATTCACCTTGAAGGTCTTCCCCTCACAGGCCGTCGGCATCGGTACCGCCAGGGACGTCTCGGAGTTGCTGTCGTAGACATGGTCGCCACATGCGACCAACCCGGAGTTGCTCAACGATCCCCGTCCGACGACGAAAAAGCTGGAGCAGTCGAAGTACTGCCAGGTCCCGGCCACCGAGTCGTACAGCGCCGTGCCGTGCCCGTCGGTTGCGGGAGTGACCGCTCCCAGCACCACGCCGTGGTCGTTGACATCGTTTGCCCT
>DASSYG010000122.1:0-18199 GCA_035703405.1 Acidimicrobiales bacterium
GGGACGTTGCTGCGTGCCGCGAAGCCGTGTGCCAACGCGTCGACGTCGTCGGTGGGTTCGAACGACGCAGGCGTCGTCGCGCAGTCGGCCTCGAACGGGTTGACCCCTTCGGGGATCTCGCTCGCGGTCGGAACGTCGACGAGTTCGTGCGGGCTTCCCGCGGTGCAGCGGGGCACGTTGATGTTCACGACACGGCCTGCAGCCAGCCGACCGTCGGCGATCCGCGTCCGATTCGCCTTCACCCACTCGACCACGTACCGGGCACCCAGCGCATCGTCGGGATCGGTCAATCCGGCGCTCCCGGCGACCGCCGGGATTCCTCGACGGACCCCGGTGAGCGCCGCGCCGACCGTGCCCGAGATCTGGGCGAGCGGTCCGACGTTCTGGCCCTTGTTGATGCCCGAGGCGATCAGGTCCGGCTGCAGACCCAGCTCGTCGAGGGCGACGTTCACCGAATCGGCAGGGGTGCCGGCCACGGCTATCCCTTCGATCCCGCTGGTGGTCTCACCGGATTCATAGGCGACCTCGCCGTCGGTGGTGGTGTCACCCGTTCCGCTCTGGTTGGTCGCGGGCGCGACGACCTTCACGGTCACCGCTTCGAGTTCGCCGAGTTGCCGGGCGAGTTCGTCGATGCCCGACGCCCCGATCCCGTCGTCGTTGGTCACCACGACCGTGATCGGCGCCGGACCGGGAGCGGTGGTCGTCGCGGCGGTGGTGGTCACACCCGCTCGGGAATCCTCGGGGGAGTCCGATGTCGAACAGGCGGTGCCGCCGAGCACCAGTGCGACGGCGGTCGCCCAGATGGCGAGCTTTCGAGCCTTGATCTTCACAGGGGTCCTCACGAGTTCAGGGGTCGGATCACGCGTCGGCGGGCAGCATGCCGACCGTGGGGTCGTCGCCGTCGATCGTGCGTCGGGTGCGTTCGGCGACGAGAGGCATCCACTCGGGATGGGTCAACACGTAGAACCGGCGGGTGAGCACGGCGTCGAGCACCTGGGCGGCGACGTCGGCCGGGTCGAGCCCGTCGGCGACCAGTCCCTTGACGACCTCGGCAACGCCCTGGGCGCCGTCGTCGCCGTCGGCGGTACCGAGCCCGGCTTTGCCGTAGCGGGGGGCGTCGTAGATGCGCGTGTTGACCCAGCCCGGGCACAGCACCGACACGCCGACGCCCGGCGCCATCGACGCCAGCTCGGCGAACAGGGTTTCCGAAAGCGTGACCACGCCGTGCTTGGCGATGTTGTACGGGGCCATGAACGCCGACGACAGCAGCCCTGCCATCGACGACGTGTTCACGATGTGTCCCTCGCCCTGTTCGACCAGGAGTGGGGCGAAGGTGTGGACGCCGTGGATCACGCCGAACAGGTCGACCCCGAGCACCCACCGGTACTGCTCGAGAGACACCTCCCAGCTCACCCCGCCCGTTCCGACTCCGGCGTTGTTGCAGACCACGTGCACGGCGCCGTGCGTCGCGAGCGCGGCGTCTCGCAGGGCATCGACCTGGGCGGCGTCCGAGACGTCGGTCACCACGCCCGACACGGTGGCACCGGCGTCACCGAGACGGCGCACGGCGGTGTCCAGTTCGGCGCCGTTCACGTCGGCCAACACGAGCTTCGCGCCGGCTCCAGCGAACGCTTCGGCCATGGCGTAGCCGATGCCGTTGGCGCCGCCGGTGACCACGGCGACCCGACCGGTCAGATCGTCCATTGCAGTTCCCCTTGTGACAGCGATGCGGATTCCCCGTCCGGCTCGTATGACCCGAAACAGTGACGAGACTAATCAGCATCGGCGACGTGATCTGCGACCTTGGCGGTACCGTGGGCCGCCATGGAGTACCAGCCACCCAATCGTCGCTTCCGCTATTCGGCCTGGGACGGAACCCAGACGGGTTTCGAACTGGACGCCCGGGATGTGATGGCCGACATCACCGACGACGTGCTGTACCACGGTGATCTGGACGCGGCGCTGCGGCGACTGCTGCAGGACGGCATGGAGACCCCCGACGGCGAACGCATCCAGGGACTGCGTGAGCTGATGGATCGGCTGCGTGAGCGGCGTCGTGACCTGCTCGATCAACACGATCTGGGAGGCGTGTACGACGACATCGCCCAATCCTTGCGCGACGTGGTCGACACCGAGCGTGCCGCGCTCGACGAACAGCTCGCGGAGGCCGAGGCCTCGGGCAACGAACGACGGACCGACCTGGCACGCGAGAGCGTCGAGGCGCACCGGATGGACCTGGATCTGCTCTCGCCCGACCTCGCGGGCATGGTGCGCGACCTGTCCGACTACGACTTCACCTCGGGGCAGGCCCAGAAGGACTTCGCCGAGTTGATGGACAAGCTGCGCTCCCAGCTCATGGCCAATCAGGTGAATCAGATGATGGGTCAGATGTCGCAGATCACCCCCGACGATCTCAAACGCAACGCCGACATGATGGCCGAGCTCAACGAGATGATCGCGGCCCGCGAACGAGGCGACGAGCCCGACTTCGACGGCTTCCTGGACCGCTACGGCGACCTGTTCGGCGAGCCGCCTCCCAAGAACCTCGACGAACTCCTCGAGCAGATGGCCCAGCGCTTCGCGGCGATGCAGGCCATGTTGAATTCGATGACCCCCGAACAGCGTGCCCAGATGCAGCAGCTCACCGAGCAGCTTCTCGAGGATCTGGACATGTCGTGGGAGTTCCAGCGGCTCTCCGAACAACTGCAGAACCTGTACCCGCAACTCGGGTGGCAGCGCTCCTATGAGTTCTCGGGGAACGATCCGCTCGACTTCGCCGGTGCGCCGGGCCTGTTCGACCAGCTCGGCGATCTCGACCAGCTCGAAAATCTCATCCGCTCCTCGGCGAACCCCGGGGCACTCGCCGAAGCCGACATCGAACGAGCCAAGCGACTACTCGGTCCCGACGCGGCGCGGAGCCTCGAGCGCCTCGCGGAACTGACGAAATTGCTCACCGAGGCCGGTCTTGTCGAGCAACGCGAAGGCCGCCTGGAGCTGACCTCGGCGGGGCTGCGGCGGATCGGCAAGAACGCATTGGCCGAGTTGTTCAGTGCCCTGTCCGAAGATCGCTTCGGTGCACACCGGATCGAACGCACCGGGCAAGGCCACGAACGATCCGATGAGACCCGTCCCTATGTGTTCGGTGACCCCTTCAACCTCGACATCCAACGCACATTGCGGAACGCGCTGGGACGCCGTGGCCCGGGGGTGCCGGTGCGGCTGGAGCCCGACGATTTCGAGATCGCCGAGACGACCCGCAGCGTGCGTACGGCCACGGTGCTGATGGTGGATCTGTCGCTGTCGATGCCGATGCAGGACAACTTCCTGCCCGCCAAGAAGGTGGCGATGGCGTTGCACTCGCTGATCTCGTCGCAGTTCCCCCGTGACTATCTGGGTCTCGTCGGGTTCAGCGAGGTCGCCCGTATCATCGAGCCCGCGGAATTGCCTGCGGTTTCCTGGGACTACGTGTACGGCACCAACATGCAACACGGATTCGTGCTCGCCCGGCGCCTGTTGGCCCGCGAGCGGGGCACCAAGCAGATCATCATGATCACCGACGGTGAGCCGACCGCGCACATAACCGAATCGGGCGAGGTGCTCTTCAACTACCCGCCGATCCGGGCGACGGTCGATGCGACCCTCACCGAGGTCGCCCGCTGCACCAGAGCCGACATCACGATCAACACGTTCATGTTGGGTGGGTCCCACGGACTGGGGGTGTTCATCGAGCGGCTTACCCAGATGAACCGGGGACGGGCCTTCTTCACCACGCCGCAGAACCTGGGCGACTACGTCCTCGTCGACTTCTTGGAGTCACGCCGTCGGCTCACCCGGCGTCGCGCCGGCTGAGCCGGACGAGGCATCCGGATCGGCCCGGCACAAGCGGCCGCACTGCACACCGTGAGAAGTGCGGTGGCGAGGACGGTTCCTCGGAGCCACGACGGGCGGCGGGCCACGACGGCCGCGCCGTCGAAGCGCGTGGGTACGACGTCGATCTGCTCTGACCCAAGGACGGGACCCGACGTCGGCCCGACATGTGTGCTCGGCGCGTAGCGATGCATTTTTCGGAAACCCCTTGCAATCCCAAGAGAAAACCGCCATGCTTACAGCGTTGTAATTCCACACCCGTGGTTTGGAGCTTCGTACTCCGGACCCTCGTCGTGGTCGACCGTGTCAGGGGTGACGACACCGGCAGCGCCGATCGGCACCCATCGTTTGGGAATCGACCCCACACCGGGGAGGTCCGATGACAGCAGAATTCGAAGTCGAAACCGAAGGCCTGGAGTGGCATCAGTACGCGAACTGCCTGGGCGTGGATCCCGACCTGTTCTTCCCCGAGCGTGGCGCGTCCACGCGCGAGGCAAAGGAGGTGTGCCGGGGCTGTGTCGTACGCGACGAGTGCCTCGAGTACGCGCTCGTGCACGGTGAGAAGTTCGGGATCTGGGGCGGCATGAGTGAGCGTGAGCGCCGCCGGATCCGTCGCGAACGGGCAATCGGTCGTCGCACGGGTGCCATCAGGAGCGCCTGAGCACTCGAGCGCACACGCCGTCGTCTCACCGCGCTCTCACGGCCGACAACCGGTCGCCCCACGTCGCCACCGCGTACGGTGAATCGAACCGGGACGCCACACCGCCGAGGGTGCCCCTGTCATCGATCGGGCGGTGGGGTCAGACGGGCCTCGATGGTTCGATCGATCGACAGGTCCAAGGGCGCCAGATCGCGCGGGTCGATGCCGGCGATCACCGAGGCGGGCACGAGCCCCACGAGTTCGCAACCGGCGACGACGACATCCTCTTGGGCGCCGAGCCCGGCGACCGCTTCGGTCACCGCTGCGGGCCCGGTCACATCCGGGGCGATGAGGTTGCACGAGACCTGGAAGCGGTCTCCGACCGCCAAGCCGAGCGCCCGTACCGTCGGGCTCCGCAGCGCGCTTGCGACCCGTCGGACCGCCGCCAGGTCGGGAGCGGTGACCCAGACGTTGTAGGCGATCAACACATCGCGGGCGCCCACGGCACACGCGCCGGCAGTCGGGTGCGGTTCGGCGGGGCCCGCGTCCGGAGTGAGTGTGGTGAATGCGCCACGTCGCACCTCGGGCAGGGTCCGCCCGGTTCCGTACCGAAAGCACGGGACCCCCAATTCGTCGCCCATCCAGCTACTGAAGGCGTCCCGTGCGGTCACCGCGTCAGCCATCGTCGATGTTCTCAGCGGGACGAAGGGGACCACATCGACGACGCCGATGCGAGGATGCGCCCCGGCGTGCGTTCGCAGATCCACCAGGTCGATTGCGCGTCGCGCCAGGCGCCGCGGGGCGTCGGTTCCGATCAGTGAGAACACCGCGCGATGGTGGTGGGGATCCCGGTGCACATCCAGCAGGTCGTCGCCACAGGATCGTGCCAGCTCAGCGAGCACCGAAGGATTTCGTCCCTCAGAGATGTTCACCACGCATTCGAGCATGCGGGCATGGTGACACATCGACGAACAGGGGTAGCCGACGGCCGGCTGAGTGTGTACGCTGTTGGCGTGTCAATCTCTCCACTATTCGCGTTTCTCGAGGGCCCCGAGCTGATCATCATTCTGGCGATCCTCCTGATCCTGTTCGGAGGGGCCAAGCTGCCTCAGCTCGCACGTTCGGTCGGGTCTGCTCAGCGGGAGTTCAAGAAGGGGGTGTCGGGCGACAATTCCGACGTGCCCGAGAGCCCCTCGTCGAAGGCAGACGTCCCAGCCCAGACCTCCGGGAACAGCGCACCATCCGACAGCGACAAGTCCTGACCGACGGCCCATCGGGCCGGTGAACTCCTCGGCAGGGCGGTTGGTAGCTCTGGCGCGCCCGTCTCCTAGAATCGACCGACATGTCCGAAATCGCTGCCGAGTCCACCGAACCGCCGCGGGGTCATGCCCGCATCGTGTACCTGGGTCCGGTGGCGCCTCACTGGGAAGTGCAGTCGGACTTCGGCGATCGAGCTTTCATCGACGACTTCCGTGCCCGTGTCATGGCTCGGCTGCAGCTCGTACCGCCGCACGACCCGCAGTTCCGGCGGAACCGCGAACGTTGCGTGCGTGACGCCGAACGAGAGAACATCCTCCTCGAATGGGATCTCGGCTTCTCGACCGACTGACGCTCCTAGGCTGAACGCCGATGGCACCTGCTGAGTCGCCCGTCGTCGAATCGACCGGGCGAACCGTCGACATCTCGGAGGACCCGGCGAGGTTCTCGAACCGCGAGTTGTCCTGGCTCGACTTCAACGAGCGGGTGCTGGCGAACGCCACCTTCGACGACGTGCCCGTGCTGGAGAAGGCCAAGTTCTGCGCCATCTTCTCGGACAATCTCGACGAGTTCTTCCAGGTGCGGGTCGCGGGACTCAAGGACCAGGTCGCCGCGGGCTTCGGCCAGCTCTCTCCCGACGGACTCACGCCGGCCCAGCAGCTCAGTGCGATCGCCGGACGGGTGCGAGAGCTCGTGCAGCGGAGCGAGAAGATCTTTCTCGCTCAGGTCGTCCCCGAGCTGGCCGACGCCGGCATCGTGCTGTCCGATTGGGATTCGCTCGACGACGCCGACCGTCGGTTCCTGGTCACCGAATTCGAGGACCGCATCTTTCCGGTGCTGACCCCACTGTCGGTCGACCCGGGCCACCCGTTCCCCTACATCTCGTCGTTGTCGTTGAACCTCGCGGTGCTGGTCCGAGACCCCTACACCGGCGAGCGGCGCTTCGCCCGCGTCAAGGTGCCTGCCACGCTGCCGCGGTTCGTGGTCCTGCCCGACGGACAGCGCTTTCTTCCGCTGGAAAAAGTGATCTCGGCGCACCTCGGACTGTTGTTCGAAGGCATGGAGATCGTCGAACACGTCCCGTTCCGCGTGACGCGCAATGCCGACCTCGCGGTAGAGGAAGAAGAAGCCGACGACTTGTTGGTCGCGGTCGAGATGGAGCTTCGGCGGCGTCGATTCGGCCGTGCGGTCCGTCTCGAGATCGACGCCCGCGCGTCGGCCGAAGTACGTGACCTGCTTATTCGTGAGCTCGAATTGACCGACGAGGACGTGTATGAATCGTTCGGCCCCCTCGACCTGGGCGGCCTGTGGGCACTGGGCGACCTCGACCGACCCGATCTGAAGGAACCCCCCTGGGCGCCGGTCACCCCGGGCCCCCTCACGCCGGGCGACGACGAGCACTCGGACTTCTTCGCGACGATCCGTGCCGGTGACCTGCTGGTCCACCATCCTTATGAGTCGTTCGTGACCTCGGTGGAGGAATTCATCCGTCAGGCGGCACGCGACCCTCAGGTGCTCGCGATCAAGATCACCCTGTACCGCACCTCGGGTCGCAGTGCCATCGTCCAGTCGTTGATCCGTGCCGCCGAACACGGCAAGCAGGTGGCCGCCCTGGTCGAGCTCAAGGCGCGCTTCGACGAGGCCGCAAACATCGAATGGGCGCGTGCACTCGAAGAAGCCGGCGTGCACGTCACCTACGGACTGGTCGGACTCAAGACCCACTGCAAGACCACGATGGTCGTGCGCGACGAAGGTGGCGTGCTGCGGCGCTACTGCCACATCGGCACCGGTAACTACAACGACACCACGGCCAAGACCTACGAGGACGTCGGCCTGTTCACCAGCAGCGAATCACTGGGCCGCGACGTCACCCAGTTGTTCAATTTTCTCACCGGCTACTCACGCAAGGTCGAATACGACCAGTTGCTGGTCGCCCCCCACACCCTGCGCCAAGGCCTGTATGACCTGATCGAGAACGAGGCCGCCGCGACCCGTGCCGGCAGGCAGGGCGCCATCCTGATGAAGATGAACAGCCTGGTCGACGCGCCGATGATCGACCGGCTCTACACGGCGTCGTCGGAGGGTGTCGACATCGAGTTGATCATCCGCGGAACCTGCTGCCTGCGGCCAGGAGTGCCCGGACTTTCGGAGAACATCCGGGTCCGCTCGCTCATCGGCCGGTATCTCGAGCACTCCCGGATCTTCCGCTTCGCCAACGGCGCAGGTCCGTCGCAACCGGCGGTGTTCATCTCGTCCGCGGACCTGATGCCCCGGAACCTGGACCGCCGTGTCGAGATCATCGCTCCCATCCACGATCCGGTCAGTGTCGAACGCCTCGAACGGATCCTGGAAACCGAGCTGGCCGACAATCAGCTCGCCTGGACGCTCGATGCCGAGGGATGGTGGCACCGTGAGCGTGACGGGATCGATGCATCCGTCGACGGGTCTGAAGGCGGCCCGGTTCGGGTGAATGCTCATCACGTGCTCCAACAGGTCGCGCTGAGTCGAACCCGACGGCACGAATTGGACGAGGAGTCGACCGCCCGCACCAGAGGAATGCGGTGAGCAAACCGGACGCTCTGGTTCGTGCAGCCGGTGGGATCATCTGGCGGGACCGTGGCGCACTCGAAGTCGTCGTCGTGCACCGTCCGAGTTACGACGATTGGTCGTTTCCCAAGGGCAAGCGCGAACCGGGCGAGTCCGACGAGGAATGCGCGGTGCGTGAGGTGGCCGAGGAGACCGGGCTGCTCTGTGACTTGGGCGCGGAGCTTCCCACGGTGGCCTACAACGACCGCAACGGGCGCGAAAAGCAGGTGCGCTACTGGGCGATGCAGCTGCGTGGCGCGGCCGAGACCTGGGACGACGAGGTCGACGTGCTGTGCTGGATGCGCCCGGTACGAGCGGCCCGGGTGCTCAGCTACGAACGGGACGCATCGGTGTTGGATGCGTTCTGTCTGATGGCCGGTAGCGCTGCGGGGGAACACCGGGCATTGGGCTGAAGTTCACCCGAAGTTCAGCTTGGTCGGGGGTGGGTGTTCATCTCGGCTTTCTAGCGTGGCGCACATCGAAGACCACGCGGATTCGCCGCCGGTCGTGTGCCCTGAGGAGGGCCCAACAAACCCATGAAATCCTTGCACCAGACACGCATCGGCCGGTTCGGCGTCGGTGTCGCCCTCGTCGCACTGCTCACCGCCTCAGCCGGGTGTGGAAGTTCGGACTCGTCGACAGACGGCGAGGCCGCGGGCTCGGCGACGAGCGCCGCGACCGCGGTCGCCGGATTCGATCCGGCCACATTCGCAGACGTGCAGGCGGACCTGAAGGCCTCGGGCGCCACCTTCCCGCAGAACTACTACAACTCCGCCATCGAGACCTTCACCGCCGTGGTTCCCGGGATCGGTGTTGCGTACGCCGGTGGCGGCTCGGGCCAAGGCAAGTCCGATCTGGCCGACGGGGTCGTCGACTTCGCGGGTACCGATTCGCTGATCGCCGAGGAAGACCTCGGCAACTACGCCAGTGACGTTCTCTACTTCCCGACGGTCGTGGCCCCCATCACGGTGTCGTATCAGCTCGACGGGGTCGACGATCTGCAACTCGACGGCCCGACGGTGGCGAAGATCTTCTCCGCCACGGTCACGAGTTGGGACGACCCGACGATCGCCGATCTGAATCCGGACACGGAGCTTCCGGCGACCCCGATCACGGTCTGTCACCGTTCCGATGCGTCGGGCACGACCACCAACTTCACCAAGTACCTCGAATCCGCCGGCGGTGACGACTGGACGCTGGGATCCTCCGACTCGATCGAATGGGCGGCCGGCACCCAGGGAGCGTCGGGAAACGGTGGAGTCGCCCAGTGCATCTCCAAGTCCGACGGTTCGGTCGGGTATGTCGACCTGTCTGATGCGAAGAGCCAGAACCTGACCTTCGCAGCGATCGAGAACAAAGCAGGCGAGTTCGTCCAGCCGACCCTGGAAGGCGCCTCGGCTGCGGCCGCGGGAGCCGACATCGCGGACGACCTGACCTACAGCCCGATCGACACCGACGGTGAAGGGGCCTACCCGATCACCTCGCCGACGTGGATCATCGTGACGACCGAACAGGCCGACGCGGCCAAGGCAGAAGCGGTGAAGGCGTTTCTCACTTTCATCCTGACCGACGGCCAGGACGCCGGCTTCGTCTCCAGCGTGAACTACGCCCCGCTGCCCGCCTCGCTCGCCGAGAAGGCGCTGGCCCAACTCGACGCCATCGAGGTTCCCTGAGCCCCGTGGCTTCGACTGCTGAATCGGGACCCCCGGCGGCGCCGCTCGAACGGCGTCTGCGGGGTTCCCGCGCGTCCCGGCGCGCCGACCGGGTCTTCACCTCGGCCAGCCTCGGAGCAGGACTCGTCGTGTTGTTCGTCCTGGTCGGGATCGTCGTCTCGACGACGAGCTTCGCCTGGCCGGCGCTGCGCCACAGCGGGCTCGGCTTCTTCACCGGATCGACGTGGTCATCGAAATCGAACACCTATGGCGCGTTGGCACTCATCTACGGCACCGTCGTCACCTCATTGGTCGCGTTGGTGATCGCGGTGCCCTTGAGCATCGGGGTCGCCCTGTTCGCGACCGAGTTGTGCCCGCCACGACTGCGTGGCCCGTTGGTGTCGATGATCGACTTGTTGGCCGCCGTCCCGTCGGTGGTGTTCGGCCTGGTCGGGCTGTTGGCGTTCCACGACGTGTTGCAGTCGTTCTACCGCACGTTCGCGGGTCCGGCGGCGAGCGGCACCAGCTTTCTCACCGCCGGCATCGTCGTGGCGTTCATGATCTGCCCGGTGATCACCTCGATCACCCGGGACGTGATCGCCGCGGTGCCGCGGTCGCGCATCGATGCGGCCTGGGCGCTCGGCGCGACACGCACCGAGGTCGTGCGCACGGCGATTCTGCCGTCGAGCACCGCCGGCATCACCGGTGCGGTCATGCTCGGTCTGGGACGCGCCCTGGGTGAGACGATCGCCGTGGCGCTGGTGGTGGGTTCTTCGGTGCAGATCTCGGCGAACGTGACCGAACCCGGGTATTCGATGGCGGCGATCATCGCGAACACCTTCAACGGCGAAGGCAACATGATGAACCAGCAGGCGCTGATGGGCCTGGGTGTGGTCCTGTTCGCGATCACCATCGCCGTCAACGTCGTCGCCCGGATCGTGGTCGACCGGTCCCAGAAGCGTCTGGAGGGAGCCGCATGACGGCGGGTGCTCATTCGCTCGAACCGACTGCGCCCGCGGGCGGGTTCACGCCGATCCTTGACGCCGAGACCCGTCGCGACGTGCGTCGACGCACCGTGAGTGGCCGCCGCCGCGTCTTCGACCGGTCCGGCCGCTTCGTGTTGTGGGCGACGGTGATCGTCACGGCGATTCCGCTCACCGCGATCATCGTCGTGCTCATCGCCAAGGGTGCCCACCTGTTGAACTGGCACTTCTTCACCGGCGACATCCCCGCCGTGACCGGCCAGAGTTCACAAGGTTGCGCCGACATCTCCGAGGCGTTCCGGGCCAAGTACGGCATGGACTGCTCGCCGCCTCGTCCGGCGATGGGCCCGGCGATCATCGGCACGCTGTTGTCGACTGGTATCGCCGCGTTGATCGCCATTCCCCTTGGGATCCTCGGCGCGGTGTACCTGAACGAGTTCTCCCCCAGAGCGCGTCTCGCCCGGACCATCCGGTTCTTCTCCGACGTGATGACCGGGGTCCCCTCGATCGTGATGGGCATGTTCATCTACACCGTGTGGGTGGTGCGTTTGGGAACCGACGGTCGCTCCGCGTTCGCTGCGGCGCTCGCCCTGGCGTGTCTGATGCTGCCGATTGTGGTGCGCACCTCCGAAGAGATGTTGCGCACCGTGCCCGACGAGTTGCGCCACGCGGGGCTCGCGCTCGGCGGACGACGCTGGCACGGCATCGTGCGGATCGTGTTGCCCACGGCGCTCCCCGGGCTCACCAGCGGGGCGATCCTCGCCGTGGTCCGCGCGGCGGGCGAAACCGCGCCGGTGCTGTTCACGATCGGTATCACGCTCACCCCGAACGTCAGTCCGACGGGCGGCAACACCACCCTCGCCCAACAGATCTACAACGGCGCGAAATCCGGTGACCGACTTGCGAACGAGTTGGCCTGGGGCGCGGCGCTCACCCTGGTGCTGGTCGTGTTCATCCTCACCGCGATCGCCCGCTTCGCAACTTCTCGCTTCACCAGATCCCTGGAAGGATGATGCAGTGTCAACTCCCACGGCCACACTGTCGATGACCGACACCGTCGGGTCGACGATCGATGGCGGACCCGATGCGACGAACCTCGACGACCAGCCCCAGAAAGGGCGGCACGCTCAGATGAACCCGATCCAGACCCGGACCCGCCCGGAGACGGACCTCGAAGACCACCCGGTGACCCGGCCCGAACCCGAAACGGTGCTGGCGATGCGTGAGTTGGATGTCGCCTACGGCTCGAGCGTCGTGGTCCGCGGCGTCGACCTGGACATCCACCGGAACCGGGTCACCGCGATCATCGGGCCGTCGGGGTGTGGCAAATCCACGGTGTTGCGGTGCCTGAACCGCATGAACGATCTTGTCGCCCGATGCCGCGTCTCGGGATCGGTCACCTTCCACGGCGTGGACCTGTACGCGCCCGACGTCGACCCGGTCGAGGTCCGGCGTCGGATCGGCATGGTCTTCCAGAAGCCGACGGTGTTTCCGCGTTCGATCCACGCGAACGTCGCCTACGGGCTGCGGATCAACGGCGTGCGGGACGCGATCGACGATCGGGTCGAGCACGCGCTGCGCCAGGCGGCGCTGTGGGACGAGGTGAAGGACCGCTTGGGGTCCTCGGCGCTCGGGTTGTCCGGTGGACAGCAGCAGCGCCTGTGCATCGCCCGCGCGTTGGCGGTGGAGCCCGAGGTGTTGTTGATGGACGAACCGTGTTCGGCACTCGACCCGATCGCCACCGCCCGCATCGAGGACCTGCTCGCCGAGTTGAGTGACACGGTCACGATCGTGATCGTCACCCACAACCTCGCGCAGGCCGCCCGGGCGGGCGACCGCACCGCATTCCTGACCACCGAGGTCGACGAGGCGGGGGAGCGTTGGGGAGTGCTCGTCGAAGTCGACGACACCGAACGCATCTTCGGAAACCCGGCCGACGAACGCACCGAACAGTACGTAACGGGGCGGTTCGGGTGACCGATCATCCCATCCGCCGGGCCTATGTCGAACAGCTCGACGGGGTGCACGAAGCCGTCGTCGAGCTGGGCGCCGAGGTGTGTGACGCCGTGGTCGAAGCGACCCGGGTGTTGTTGGAGCGCGACCTCGGTGGCGCGCGCCAGGTCGTGGAAGGCGACGTGGCGATCAACGCGGCGACCGTCGCCATCGAGGAACGTTGCACCGAGCTGTTGGTCACCCAGGGCCCGGTCGCCGGTGACCTTCGTGCGTTGCTGAGCGCGCTGCGGGTGGCGACCGAGATCGAACGCTGCGGAGACCTGGCGACGAACATCGCGAAGACCGCTCGCCGTCTCCACGACGTCGAACTCGCGCCCCGTCTGCGGGGCATGATCAGCCGCATGGGTGACCTGGCGGTCGGGCTCCTGCGGTTCTCGCTCGACGCGTACGAGTCCGCCGACGAAGGGCGGGCCGCCGCCCTGGACGATCTCGACGACGAGTTGGACGAGCTGCACCGGGACTTCGTGGAGGAGGTGCTCGAGTCCCGCAGCGTCGACGCGGTCGACCTGCGGGTCGGTGTGCAGCTCGCGCTGCTCGGTCGCTACTACGAACGTCTCGGCGACCACGCGGTGAACGTCGGCGAACGAGTCCGTTACCGGGTGAGTGGGTGGCAGCCCGACTTCGAAGAGGGCCGGAGCCGACACGAAGGGGCCACGACGATCTCGGCGACCGACCTGCTCGCCGAGGCGGCTCCATCCAGCGTCGACACCGAGGTGGAGCGAAGAAGGGTCGAAGCGCTCCGGCGAGACTTCGTCGCCAACATCGGCCACGAATTGCGCACACCGGTCGGGGCCATGGTGGTCCTGGCCGAGACCCTCGCCCAGGAGACCGACGACCTCGGCGACCAGGAAGCTGCGGCGACGATCCACCGGCTCAGCAGCCGCCTGTCCGAGGAGGCGTCGCGCCTCGGCTCGACGATCGACGACCTGTTGGAGTTGAGTCGGATCGAGGCCGGTGAGCCACCGGTGAGAACCGTCGAAACGGTGAGCGAGCTGTTGGAGGCGGCCCGGCAACGGACCCAGCCTGCGGCAACCCTTGCCGGCGTCGACCTTGCGGTCCGCGGACCCGAACCCGGCGTCGACCTCGCCGTCGACCGCCGGCAGCTCGTCTCGGCGCTCGCCAACCTCCTGGACAACGCGATCAAGTACTCCGGCACCGACGCGAAGGTCGAACTCGAAGCCGACGTCGTCGGTGAGACGGTGCGGTTCATGGTTCGCGACCACGGCATCGGCATTCCCGCCACCGACCAGTCGAGGATCTTCGAACGTTTCTACCGGGTGGACCGGGCACGTCGACGTGACACGGGCGGAACGGGCCTGGGCCTGGCCATCGTGCGGCACGTGGCGCTGAACCACGGTGGCACCGTCTCGGTGAGCTCGGTGGAAGGCGAAGGAGCGATGTTCATGCTCGTGATCCCTCGTGCGGATGCCGTGAACGGCACGGGCGGCGACGGCTCGGGAGCGGCCACGTGAGCGAGAAGCGCCTGAGCGTATTGGTCGTCGAGGACACCGAGTCCTACGTCGAGGCCCTGACGATCGGGTTGGGCCGTGAAGGCTTCCACGTCGAGGTGGCTCGTGACGGCGCCGAGGCCCTGGCCCGTTTCGCCGAGGTCGACCCCGATGTGATCCTGTTGGACCTGATGCTTCCCAAGGTGTCGGGCGTGGACGTGTGTCGCGAGATCCGCGCGTCCTCGACGGTGCCGATCATCATGGTCACCGCCAAAGGTGACGAGGTCGACACCGTGGTGGGACTCGAGGTGGGTGCCGACGACTACGTCGTCAAGCCGTACCGTATGCGTGAACTCGTGGCGCGTATCCGGGCGGTCCTGCGGCGACGACTTCCCCCGGAGGTCGCTCCGACCGAAGAGACTTCGGCTTCGACCTTCACGGTCGGTGACGTCCACCTCGACGTCACCCGCCACCGGGTGACCGTCGGTGGCCACCGGGTCGACCTGCCGCTCAAGGAGTTCGAGGTGTTGGCGGTGCTGCTCGAACGGGTGGGGTTCGTCATTCCCCGCGATCGGCTCATCGAACGGGTCTGGGGGTATGACTACGTGGGCGACACCAAGACCCTCGACGTGCACATCAAACGGCTGCGCGCCCGGATCGAACCGGACCCCGCCCGTCCGAGTCGCATCGTGACGGTGCGCGGGGTCGGCTATCGCTACGAGGAACCGGCCGACTGACCGTCGCAGTTCGAGTTCGGTCCCTGCGGCCGTGCAGGGGAGCCGGGAGCGACCACTTCTACACTGCATCAACAGTGAGCACCGTCGGCAGACAGCAGGGTTGGGGGCCACTGACACCTCCGACCGGATCACAAGGCGTGGTTCCCACGCCGGCGTTCACGCGCCTGGCGCGGGTGCACGCGTTGTCCGCGGCTGCCGATGCCCTGTTCGCCACCGCCCTCGCCGGATCACTGTTCTTCTCGATTCCCGTCGGGGAGGCCCGCACCAAAGTGTTCGCCTACCTGGCGGGAGCGATGGCGCCGTTCACGGTGCTCTCCCCGCTGATCGGCCCGGCCATCGACCGCGTCATCGGCGGGCGGCGACTCATGGTGATCATTTCGCTGGGGTTGCGGGCGGCGTTCGCCCTTCTGCTCATCACCACCTTCGACGACCTCGCGGTCTTTCTGCCGTTGGCGTTCGGGATCCTGGTGCTGCAGAAGGGCTATTCGGTGGCCCGGAGTGCGCTGGTGCCGACCACCGTCGACTCCGACGACGAACTGGTCAGGGCGAACTCGAAACTGTCGGTGCTCAGCGGCGTCATGGGGTTCGTCGCCGCCGGCCCTGGCGCGTTGGCGCTGTGGCTCATCGGACCAGAGGGCAGCTTGACGTTGGCCTGCATCGTCTACGGCGTCGGTCTGGTGTTCTCGTTCCGTCTGCCGCCCGCTCTGGTGGCCCGGTCCGCACCGACGAGCGGCGAACGGTCAGAACTGCATTCCGCGTCGATCCTGCTCGCGGCGGGCGGCATGGGGCTCCTGCGCGGCATAGTCGGATTCCTGTCGATCCTGGTGGCGTTCTCGTTGCGCAGCAGCGGGGAGCCCTTGTGGCACTACGGCGTGGTCGGCGCCGGCGCGGTGGGAGGTTCGCTCGTCGGCTCGCTCATCGCGCCTCGTCTGCGCGAGGTGATGCGCGAGGAGATGATCCTCATCACCGTGCTGCTCGCGACGGTCGTCGCCGCGGTGCTGTCGGCATTCGTGCTCGAAGGGGTGGCGGCGCCGATGGTGATCGCCATGGCGGTCGGTATCGCCGCGGCGGCAGGCAAACAGTCCTTCGACTCGATCCTGCAACGGGACGCGCCTGAGGCGAACCGGGGGAGGGCCTTTGCCCGTTTTGAGACCCGGTTCCAGATCTTCTGGGTGATCGGTGCTTCGATCGCCGTGATCCCGATGGCGTTGGAGCTCGGATTCCTCGTCGTGCTCGGGGTGTCGGTGTTCGCCGCGTTCACCTACGGGGTCGGCCTGTTGGCTGCTCGCCAACGAGCCGGTGCACCACCGACGGTCGCCACCGCGGCGGCCACCGAGGTCGAGGCGCGTATGGCCGCGGTGTCCGGTGCCGCACGCCGCCAGGCGGGACGAACCGCGCACACCATGTGGGACCGCGTCAGGCCCGGCAGGCACGGCGACGGTGACGAAGCCCAGACGGGTGACGATGGCATCGACGGCTTGACTCCCCCTGAGTCGGCACCCGTGGGCAACAATCGAGACGGCCCCCCGGACGGTTCGGCATTCTGACCCTCCGAGTCGGAGGCTCAGGGCGTGTTCAGTCGTCGAGGGTGTCGAGATCGATCCGGGCGAGCCACAGGCCTGGAGCGTCGACCTCGGCAACGGTGGGGAGGTGATCCGGCGAATCCCAGAGTCGGTTCGGGCCTTCCTCGCCGGAACGCTCGACCACGCCGTCGATGAACGACCGACCCCGGTCCAGCAGCTCCTGGCCGAGTTCGATACCGAAGAGCCGACTGGTGAAGTCGTCGGCGTCGGATTCACCGACACGCCGGCGCAGAAGCGCTTCGGCGACTCGTGGGAAGCCGTCGATCAGGCGGGCGCCGACGGTGTTCACCACATGGTCGACGTAGCCGACGATCACGGCGACGAGTGCGCTGATCCGAGCCCGTCGCTGAGCCTGGCCTGGCCCGGCGGTTGCGCCGACGATGATCTCGGGGTCACCGAGGATGCGCTGGAACGAAGCGAGCGCTTCGGGATTGGTCGGGTCGATCTCGCCCAGATGGCGTTCCAACGCATCGGGGTCGGGGTGGAAACCTGCGGCGTAATCGGCGAGCAACCCGTCGAGCGCGGCGCGCACGTGAGGCGTGCCCAGCACGGCGTGACTGGCGAGTTCGTGCAGACAGATCGCCAGGCGGACGCCGTCACCGTCGAGGTCCCATTCGGTCGCGAACGAGTCGATCACCGCGGGGAGCACCATGATCGGTGCGCCCGCGGGGCGGGGCAGTGGCAGGTCGTAGGTGCCGAAGTTGTGGCGTGAGAGGTGGCCGACGAGCGATCCGGCGGTCATGCCCAGCAGCATCGGACTCAACATGGTAAGCATGCCGCTCAGCCACGATTCGACCCCGTCGTCGAAGTCGTCGGATTCGATCTCCGCAGACCGTCGGTCGACGGGTCGATCGTCGGCCGGGGGTGTGTCGAACTGACCGAGTTCGTCGCCGAGACCGACCAGATCTTCGAGGCCCGCCACGGGCGGTTCGTCGTTGCCGTGAGCGGGGTGACCACTGGCGGCGGGCCTTGGGGCGTCCGGTGCGTCTCCGCTCCCGCCCGAAGTGGCGGAGTCGTCGTCGGTCAGTTGACGGGCGAGCGCTTCGAAACGGGGTTTGTACGCCTCGATCGTGCGGAGTACCCACGTCGACCGGTTCACGGGTTCGATCGTCACGGGTTGGCCGCCAGTCACGACCGACAGTCCGGTCGCGCCGTTGATCTGGACCTCGGCGACACGGGCGAGCTGCTCGAGCCGGATCCGCTCGAGCGGATCCACGTTCGATTCGGGGACGCCTTCGGTCGCGATGGCCAACGCCAACTGCGTCGCGGGCTCCCAGGCCACCGGTCCTTGTCGGCCCACCAATTTGGAGAGGTCACCGAAAAACGGGATACCGCCGAAGGGGTCGTCCTGGCTCATGACCGGCCTCCCCGGAGCAGGTGATGCACACGGTGGGTGACGCACGGTGATGGCGATAGCACGTGTGCCATCGTAG
>DASSYG010000184.1:0-12773 GCA_035703405.1 Acidimicrobiales bacterium
CCACGAGGTGAGCGTGCATCCCCTCGCGGCGGCCGTACGTGAGGTGCAGCTCATCGCCGAACATCTCCCCCGGTTCAACTCCCAGTCGACGCGGTGGCGCTCCATGGCCTATGTGGTGCTCTCGGACGAGGCGTTCCCCCGATTGAAGGCCGTGCGTACCCTCCCGGCGCATGGCACGGCGTACCTCGGGCCACTGTCGTCGTTGTCGGCGGCGCACCGGGTGATCGATGCGGTGACCTCCGTCGTGCCCCTGCGCCGTTGTTCGGCGAAGATCTCCGCGGCGACCTTCGGGCAACTCGATCTCGATGGCATTCCCAGCGGCCGGATCGCTCGATGTACCCCGGCCCAACTCGGCGTGGCGTGCTGTCCGTGTGCGGGGGAGATTTCACCCGGCGACTACGCGCAGTACTGTGAGTTGCTCGAACGCGGCTTCACCGACGAACCCGAGGTGTTATTGGGTCCCCTTCGTTCTCGGCTACGCGAATTGGCTGCCCAGCAGCGTTTCGAACAGGCCGCCGAGGTGCGGGACCGCGCCGCGACCCTGGCCGAGGCGATCCGCCGCCGTCGCCGACTCGAGACCTGGCGGACCCCGGCACTCGTCGTGGCGGCCCACCGCGACGGTTCGGGAGCCGAGATCGTCCACGGCCTGCTCGGGCGCACCTGGGCGGCCGGTGACCGGCCTCGTTCCCCGATCGCCCCGTCGGCGGCCCCCCACGGCGCGGTGCCCCGTGAAGAGGCCTACGAACGGTTGTGCATCATCACCGAACTGGAACGCGCCCGCTCGCCGTGGCGGCTCGTCGCAGTGGACGGCGTCCTCGCCCAACCGATCGGTGGGATCGACCGGTTCACCGTTCCAGGGTCACCCGACCGGCGGCGTGGCCAGTAGCGTTCGGGACGTGCGCGAGGCATTCACCGTTCTCTACAGCCGACTGTTTCTCGAGGCGCTGCTCGTCATCGGCGCGGTTGCGCTCATCGCGGGGCGGCTCCGACGTCGCTTGCGCGTCAGCCCCGATCAGGGCACCAGGGCACCGGTACTGTGGCTCGTCAACTTCACCGCCGATGCCCGCCTGCACCGACGTCTGCGCCGCCTCGCTGCCAACGCCCGTGCCGCGGCCCGGGGCGGGTCTCGTCATCGCCGCCGGCGCGGCAGCACCCCGTCCCAACGTCTCGCCCTCGACCTCGAATACGAGGTCGTCAACCTCGACGTGCGACTCGTCGAATCGCGCTCGCTCGATTACGACGCGCAGATGGCCGTCGTGAGCCAGCTCCGCGCCGACGCCGATCGGATCGACGGACTGATCGACCGTGCCGCCACGCTCGTCGAACGCGAAGCCACCGACCCTTCCTCCACGATCGCCGCCGACCCGATCGGCGCGATCGCGATCCGATTGGAAGAACTCGAGGCGGCCGGCGTCGAGGATGCGGCGCGGGTCATCGACGCATCCGGGAGACCGGCGACCCCGCCGGCCATCGAGACGACGGCGTTAGATTCGCCGTCGTGATCTCGGCATTCGTTCTCATCTCGGCCCGACCCGACCGCATCGCCGCGCTGGCTTCCGAACTCGCCGATGTCGCCGGGGTCGCCGAGGTGTACTCGGTAGCCGGTGACGTCGACATCGTCGCAGTCGTCCGGGTTCCCGAACACGAGCAACTCGCCGAAGTCGTGACCGGTCACATCGCCGGACTCGACGGGATCGTCTCAACCCGTTCGATGGTCGCCTACCGCGCCTATTCGCGCCACGACCTCGAAGCGATGTTCAGCCTCGGCGCCGACTGACACGGCTGGTCGATCAGTTCGCCCGAGCGGCGTCGTTCGACGCCGTGACGAGCCGGTCGAGCACATCGGCTGCTCGGCCGTCGTCGAGCACCTGACCGGCCAGGGCGTAACCGTCCGCGACGGTGTCGGCCAGGTCGGCCACGACGAGCGCGACCGCGGCGTTGATCGCCACGATGTCCCGGTGATGACCAGGCTCACCGGCCAGCACGGCTCGGGCCGCGGCGGCATTCACGGAGGCATC
Source organism: Acidimicrobiales bacterium (assembly GCA_035703405.1). GTDB lineage: Bacteria > Actinomycetota > Acidimicrobiia > Acidimicrobiales > Iamiaceae > JAFDWI01. The sequence goes on from DASSYG010000184.1 coordinate 2,019, forward strand.
GGCGCCACGCAGATCATCCGCGGCCGCCGGTGCGATCCCGAACTCGGACGGATCCAGCACCCATGTCGTGATCGCGCCGCCGGCGAGTTCGGTGACGGTCGTGGTCGTCGTGGTGGTCACCTCGTCCAGGCCGTCGTCACCGTGAACGACCATGGCCCTGCGTGTGCCCCGAGCGGCGAGCACGCCAAGCATCCGGTCGGCCATCGCGACATCGGCGAGCCCGATCAGGTGCCGCCGGACCCGTCCCGGGTTGGTCATGGGGCCCAGCACGTTGAACGACGTTGCGATGCCCAGCTCACGTCGAGGCGGGCCGGCGTGGCGGAATGCCGGATGGAACCGCGGAGCAAAGCAGAAACCCATTCCCGCCTCGTCCACACAGTGTCCGACCCCGTCTGCGTCGAGGTCGATCGCGACGCCGAGCGCCTCGAGCACATCAGCGGTGCCACACGACGACGACGCGGCCCGGTTGCCGTGCTTGCAGACCTTCACGCCTGCACCGGCGACCACGAACGCGGCGATCGTGGACACATTGATCGTGTGGGCCCGGTCGCCCCCGGTGCCGACCACGTCCATGGTCGTGGCCGGGTCGGCCAGCGGCACGGTCGCGGCGACGCCGAGCATCGCGTCGACCAGTCCGCCCAATTCGTCGACGGTCTCGCCCTTCATTCGCAGCGCCACCATGAACGCCGCGATCTGGGCGGGGGTCGCGTTGCCGGCGAGGATCTCGGCCATCGCCGCTTCGGCCACGTCACCAGCCAGGTCCTCTCTCGAGGTGAGGACCCCGAGGACCCCCGCCCAGCCGCCGGATTTCTCGAAAGCGGTATCTGCCATGGGAGCCGAATCTACCGATGCGCCGTCAGACCCGCTGAACCGGACATCGCCTGGCGATCGACCCGATCAGCTCGAGGTCGCCACGACATCGTCCGAGATCGTATCGACAGGCTCATCTTCCGCGGGACTGGCTCTGTGGCGACGCGTAAAGCGCCCGATCGCCCAGTCGATCGCTGTCGCCGCCAACAGGACCGCACACAGATCCACCCCGACCCGGTAGCGGGTGTTCCCGAACGTGAGCGCCTCGACCACCACCGCGATCGCGAAGATCCCGACCAATGGGTAGATGGCGATCTTCCTGCGCCGCCAGAGGATCAGACCCGGGATGCTCAACAGTCCCAGCACCCAGAACGAGAACTGTGACGCGCGGACCAGATCGTAGGAGCCGCGCTTGTCGACATAGCGGTCCGCGAAGTTCTGCTGCTTGGGCTGATACACCCCGAACATGCGACCGATGCGGGCCGCCACGACCAAGGGCACCTGACTCTTGTGATACGAGTAGTACCGGATGGCACGTTTCCGGTAATACGCGTCGAGCACCGACTGGTCGGGCACGTCGCCCTCGGCAGGCTCAGGGGGATGTGAATTGGCCGTACAGTTCACCGACCAGTAGCCGATGCGCTCCCCGTAGAACACCGAGTCGCACGCACCGGTGAGCATCGTCTGACCGAACCCGGTCGACACCAACACGGGACGCTCGAAGCGATTCAGGTTGTAGACGAACCAGGGCGCGAACACCAGCAGCGGGAAGACCGCGGCCAACACCACCAGCCGGAACTGCTGCGGCGTGGCGAGGGAGCGACGCCGCGAGAAGATGACCGGCACGATCATCACCGCGAACAACACGAGGATCTCCGGCCGCGCCGATGCCGCGAGCGTCAACCCGATCGACGCCACCGCCACGGATCGTGAACGCGGCCGCTCAAAGAACGCATAAAACCCGAGAAGTCCGAGACTCAGACCGAACAGGAACAGCGTCTCGGACATCACCAAGGTCGACGAGATCCAGATGTTCGGGTAGATCGCGGCGATGCCCGCCGCGATCAGCCCGGCCCGCCTGCCGATCACCCGCGCGACCAACAGCCCGACCACCACCACCGTCGCCGCACTCATGATGCACAGCAGGTAGCGCATCGCCTGCGGCGACTGGAACCCCAGTTTGTAGAACCCGGCGAGTAGCGTGATGAAGCCGGGAGGATGCGACGCCGAGGGGACCGGCTGGCCGAACTGCATCGTCAGAACGTCGAGGAACCCGCGCCCTTGGGCCACCTGAGTGGCCGGCCAGTAATAGAAGAACCTCGGATCGCCCCAGAAGGTCTGGTGCGCCCGGACGCTCGCGGTGTAATAGGCGGGAATCGCGAACGCGACGAATGCGACGACCCCGAGCGACAACTCGAACCATCTGCGACCGGCTCGGGCGCGCCACGCCTGATCGTTCGAACCATCATCATCCCCGGTGGCCGTGTCCGTCACGGGGACCGGGTCTCTATCCGCCGCCGAGAAACAGCCAGGACGTCGGTGCGGCCATCAGGCGCTGCGGCGACGCTGGCGGATGATCCGACGGCGGTCACGCTCGGTGAACCCACCCCACACGCCGTTCTTCTCGCGGACGTCGAGGGCGTACTCCAGACACGGGCCGTTCACGGGACACTGGGCACACACGGCCTTGGCGACCTCGATCGCCTCGCTGTCGTCGTCAGCCGGGTAGAACACGGCCGCATCGAGACCCCGACATGCCGCCTGGGCATGCCATGCCGGCTCCCTCGTCGAGGTGGTGTCGGTCAGTTGGCGGTTCGAGGGTCGCATTTTCCTCGGTCGATCGTGGGATACGGAGAATCCAGCCGCTGATGGTCGAGCTTCGTCCGAACGAGTTCCTCGTACAGCGGAAGACGACTCGCCACTCTCGCGGATGGATGTGACTTTTGTCCAACCGGGAGCGCGCCGTCCGGGTGTTCGCGGGGCCGGGCCTCTACCATGCCCGGTGATGCCTGTACCGCGCCTTCACTCCGATCTGACCCCGCCGACGACCTCGACCACGCCTCGATGAGCGGGCGCGGTTGGTTCGACCGGACCTCGGCGATCGCCAGGATGGAGGACGAGACCCTCGACGTCCTGGTCATCGGCGGCGGAGTGACCGGATGCGGGTGCGCACTCGACGCCGCGGCCCGCGGACTGAAGGTCGGCCTGATCGAACGGGACGACTTCGCATCGGGCACGTCGTCGAAGTCGTCCAAGATGGTGCACGGCGGACTGCGCTATCTGCAACAGGGCGACATCCGACTCGTATACGAGGCCCTGCGCGAGCGGCAGATCCTCATGCACAACGCGCCACACCTGGTCGAGACCCTGCCGTTCCTGCTGCCTGTGTTGACCGGCCGGGACTCGCCCGTCCCCCGCAAACTCGCGCGCCTGTTGGGTAGCGCGATGTGGGCGTATGACCTGACCGGCGGCGCGCGCATCGGCAAGCTGCACAAACGCCTCAGCGCAGAGGAGGCGATCGAACATTTCCCGACCGTCAAACCCGAGCGGATGAACTCCGCCTATCTGTACTACGACGCCCGCACCGACGACGCCCGCCTGACCTTGACCCTGGCACGCACCGCGGCGATCGACCACGGTGCGTACCTCGCGAACGGCGTCGCCATGGAAGGCGTCATCCACGACGAGGACGGTCGGGTCCGGGCAATCGAGGCATCCGCGGACGGCCGCCGGTTCGCGATCCGCGCCCACACCGTGGTGAACGCCACCGGCGTCTGGGCCGACGACATCCGCGCGCTCGACGAGGGAACCCACCCCGACTCGATCCGCCCGGCCAAGGGCATCCACATCGCCGTGCCGTGGGAAAAGGTACGCAATGACATCGCGGCCGTGCTACCGGCGGGAGGTGGGCGGTCGATCTTCGTCGTGCCCTGGTACGACACGGACCGCACCGACGGCACCCCCGGTCTCACCTACCTCGGCACGACCGACACCGACTATGACGGCCCCCTGGACGACCCCCAGTGCACGCCCGAAGACGTCGCCTACCTGCTCGACGCCGCGAACGCCGCGTTGACCACCGAATTGGGACCCGACGACGTGCTCGGCTCCTGGGCGGGCCTCCGGCCGCTGGTCAAGGCGTCGGCGACCACCAAGTCGACCAAGCGCAAGAAGGGAGCCACCAAAGACCTGTCACGACGCCATCAGGTCCAGGTCGCTCCTTCTGGAGTGGTGACGATCACCGGAGGCAAACTCACCACGTACCGCCAGATGGCCGTCGACACCATCGACACCGTCACCAAGGCGTTCGACGGCCGCAAGATTCCCCGCAGCCCCACCCGGAGTTTGCCGTTGCACGGCGCGGACGGCGCCGACGCCGTGCTGGAACGCCACACCGACGACGGGTTGGACCGGTCCACGCTCGAACACCTCGTCGGCCGCTACGGCGCGGACGCCGACATCATCGATGCGATGGTGACATCGGATCCCGACTTGGGTCGACCGCTCGTGCCGGGCCTGCCGTATCTGCGTGCCGAGGTCGTCTTCGCCGCCCGCTACGAGATGGCGCGCGACGTCGACGACGTGCTGTCACGTCGCACCCGCGCCCGTCTGCTGGCACGCGACGCCTCCTTGGATGCTGCCGCCGACGTCGCCGCACTGATCGGCGACGAACTCGGACTCGACGACGCTGCCCGCGCCGCGCAGGTCGAGGCCTACCGCGAGGCGATCGAAACCGAAAGACGTGCCCCAGGTCTGCCGGTCACCGGGCGACAAGCCGTCACACAGACCCGGTAACGTGCGATCTCCATGAGCGGAAATCCTTCCCCCGGCGCAGCCACACCGGCGATCGCCCTGAGTGGCGGTGCCGCTGCGGCGACCGCCCACTTCTCCCTCACCGACGGCGCGATCGTCACCCTCGACGACACGCTCGTCGCGCGGTTGGCCGACACCGGCGCCGCAGTCGACATCTCGCCGGGGGACCGAGCCGAACACAGTCGGGACTGGTGGCCCCTGGCGATGATCTGGGCGACCCAGGGTGAGGTCGCCGCAATCGGCGCCGCGGTGGTCCGCCCCGACGACGCAGCACAGGTCGCCGCCGTGTTGGCGATCTGTAACGAAGCACGGGTGCCGGTCACCGCGTCGGGTGGGCGGAGTGGCGTGTGCGGCTCGGCCGTGCCGGTGTGCGGCGGGGTGATCCTCGACACGACCGCCATGTCGGGCATCGTCGACGTCCACACCACCTCGATGATCCTCGACGTGCTCCCGGGCACGTTCGGCGACGCCCTCGAAGACGTGCTGCGGGCCGACCACGGCGTCACCGTCGGCCACTGGCCCCAGTCGATGACCTTGGCCACCGTCGGGGGCTGGCTGGCGTGCCGGGGCGCGGGCCAGTACTCGACCCGCTACGGCAAGATCGAAGACATGGTCGTCGGACTCGACGTGGTGCTGGCAGATGGGTCGCTGATCCACACCGGCGGTCAACCCCGTCAGGCGGTCGGCCCCGACCTGAACCAGGTCTTCGTGGGCTCCGAAGGCACGCTCGGAGTGATCACGGGCGCCCGACTCCAACTGCACCCGACACCGGCGGTCGAACACCGAGCCGCCTATGCGTTCGACGATTTCTCGGCCGGCCTCGACGCCTGCCGTCGAGCGATCCAGCGCGGCGCCACCCCCGCAGTGCTCCGGCTACACGACATCACCGAAGCGGACCGATTCGGGGTGCAGGGACGCAACCTGGTCATCGTCCTCGACGAAGGCGACCCGGCGATCGTCGACGCAGCGATGTCCGTGGTGGACGACGAATGCACCCGCGACGGCGAACGCCTGGCCGATGGTGAGGACGTCGTCGGGGCGTGGGTGGCACACCGCAACGACGTCGCCGCACTCGAAGCGTCGATCACCAAAGGCTACGTGGTCGACACGATGGAAGTGGCCGGACCCTGGGGACGGCTGGAAGCGATCCACGCCGCTGCCACCGAAGCGATCGGCGGCGTCGAGGGAACCATCGTGGTGAGCTGCCATCAGTCCCACGCGTACGTCGACGGGGCGTGTTTGTACTTCACCTTCGCCGCCAAGGTCGACGCCGAGAAACGGGACGCGTACTACGTCGGCGCCTGGGAGGCCGGGACCCGGGCCGTGCTGGGAGCCGGTGGGGCGCTCAGTCACCACCACGGGATCGGGATCAACCGCGCCCGTTTCGTCCGCGACGCGCTCGGCGACGGGTTCGACGTGTTCGCCTCGATCAAGACCGCACTCGATCCGAACGGCATCCTCAACCCCGGCAAACTCGGACTCCGCTCCGCGTTCGGCGAACCCACCTGGCCCGGGTCAGCGCCATGAGCGTGCTCGTCGTCGACGTCGGTACCTCGAGTGTGCGGGCCGGAATCGTGGACGCACGCGGCACCGTCGCGCACGTCCACCAGCAGCTCGTGCTGCCCACCACACCGGCGCCCGGCCTCGTCGAGTTCGACGCAGTCGCCATTGCCACCGCAGTTCGTGCCACAGCCACAGACGCGCTCGCCGCGGGTGGTCCGGTGCGGGCCGTGGGCATCGCCAACCAGCGGGCTTCGACGATCGTGTGGGACCGTGCCAGCGGCGAGCCCGTCGGTCCGGGACTCGGCTGGCAGGACCTGCGCACCATCGGCGAATGCCTCACCCTCAACGCGCAGGGCTTTGCCCTCGCGCCGAACCAGTCGGCAACCAAGATCGCCTGGTTGTTGGATCAGGCCGACCCCGAGCGCGAGCGGGACCTGTGCTTCGGCACCGTCGACACCTGGGTTGCGTGGACCCTTTCGGCGGGACAGTTCCACGTGACCGACCCGACCAATGCCGGCCTCACCGGACTGCTCACGGGCGCCGGCGACACCTGGGACACCCGGGTGCTGGAAACGTTGCAGATTCCCGCGTCGATGCTTCCCGATGTGGTCGATTCGATCGGCGAGGTCGGACCCCTGAAGGTGCTCGAGGGTGCTCCGGTACTCGCCGGGATCGCCGGCGACCAGCAGGCCTCGCTCATCGGCCAGGGTTGCGTCGAACGGGGCCAGACCAAGATCACCTTCGGGACCGGCGGCATGCTCGACGTGTGCGGCGGTGACGACCGACCACGTTTCGCGACCCGTGGCACGGGAGGCACCTTTCCGATCGTCGCCCGCTCCGTCGACCACGAACTCACCTGGGGACTCGAAGCGATCATGCTCGCGGCGGGGAGCAACATCGAATGGTTGCGCGACGACCTCGGGGTGATCGACACCGCGGCAGATTCCGATGGGGTCGCCGCGTCATGCGACACCACCGACGGGGTCGTCTACGTGCCCGCCCTTCTCGGCCTCGGGACCCCCTGGTGGGACTACGGCGCTCGGGGCACCCTGCTGGGCGTCACCCGCGGCACCGGCCGGGCCGAGGTGGTACGGGCCGTTCTCGAAGGCATCGCCCACCGGGGCGCCGACCTCGTCGAAGCCGCCGAGACCGACATGGGCACCGACGGGAGCCTGTCCATCGACACCTTGCGAGTCGACGGCGGCATGAGTGCCAACGCCACGTTCATCCAAGCGCTCGCCGATGCCACCGCCCGACCGATCGAGGTGTCGCCCGAACTCGAAGCCACGACCGTCGGCGCCGCGTATCTCGCGGGGATCGCCACCGGCGTCTGGGGAGGAACCGACGAAACCGCCGCGCTGTTCCGTCCCCGGGTCGTGGTCGAACCTGCCACGTCGACCGACCGCGACCGTTGGCGATCAGCGGTCGAACGTGCCCGCGGATGGTACCCCGAACTGTCGGCACTGGACTTTTAGAATCCCATGCCGATCTGCCCCTGCGCTCCCGCCCATCGTCGAGTCGTCGCCCCGACCGCGGCGAGGACTTGGCCGGAGCACCCCGGTTCAAATACACCTAGAGCCGTGACGAACGCCCGACGCAAGCCTGCCCAGCGCCGGTACGACCGACTCCCACGTCCCGTTTTCCCGGAGGTAGCACCGTGACGCCCGATCCGCGTGGCAACGATTCCGTCGCCCACAGCGATGCCGACGCCGCCCCACTCGGACGAGGACCCACCCGCCGCCAGGCCATCGCGCTCGCCGGCGGCACGGCGGCCGCGGCCGGGATGGCGCTCGGTCCCTTCTCCTCCTTCTTCGCCGGCGCTGCCCAAGGCGACGGTCCTCCCGAGATCACACTCACCGGCTGGCTGATGGGCCTCGAGTTGGCCGCGGTGGAACTGTACGGACCGCTCGCCGACAATGGGACATTCGATGCCGCCTCCCAGCAACTCGTCGCCACCTGCGCCGGTCATCACACCGACCAGAGCGCCGCGCTGGGTGAGATGGTGACCGCCGGGGGTGGCGAGTCGACGTCGGACCCGAACCAGGCCTTCGTCGAAGAATTCAGAGGCCGCGTCGACGGGGCCGGTGACGGCGCGGCGAAGGCCACCGTGCTCGCCGAGATGGAGAACGGCTTCGCCGCAACCTACGAAGCGGCCCTCGCCACGATCACGAGCCCGTCGCTGGCCGCGGTCGTCGCACAGATCCTGAGCACCGACGCAGCCCAGGCCGTCGCCTGGTCGGCCGCCGCCAACGGTCAGGGAAGTGAAGCCCCGCTCCCCACTCCCGATGCCATCCCGGCGTCGCAGTCCGATGAGGGCCAGTTCACCCAGACCGCGTTCACGCCGAACACGACGACCCCGGTCGCACCGGAGGCCTCTACAGCAGGAGGGTCGACCACGGTCGACGAGTCCACTTCGCTACCCGGAACCACCATGGGAGACGCATCGTGACCACTCCAGATTCCACCCGGCTCCACTCCCGTCGTCGATTTCTCGTCGCGGGCGGCGCCTCCGCACTCGGTGCGGCCGCCCTCACCGCCTGTGCCGGATCTTCGGTGGTGAACACCTCGGGCACCGTACCCAGCACCCTGGTGGCGGCTACGGCGCCCCCCGTCACCGCGGACAAGGCCACCCTCGAGGCGGCACGTTCGCTGCTGCGAACCGCCACCTCTCTGGAGCACTCCCTCGTCGCGTTCTACGAAAAGTTCAACGCTGCGGGCTACCTCGACGAAGAAGCCAAGACCTGGGGAAGGCAGTTCGCCGATCATCATCGCACGAACGCGTCAGCACTCGAGACGTTGACCACCGAGGCAGACGGCAAGCCCTACACCGAGTCGAACGAGTACGTCGACACCGAGCTGGTCGAGCCGGCGATGAAGCTGGCGGACTCGGGCGCGTCATCGGAAAAGCTCGTCCAACTTGCGGGACAGCTCGAGTCCACGGGAGCCGCGACCTGCACTCTCGCGGTGAGCTCTCTCATCGATGGCGCCCAACGTCAGGGCATCATGGCCGTCGGCGCGACCAACTCCCGACAGGCCTATGTGTGGCGGCTGCTGGGCAACCAGGGCGAACTCGCCGGATCGTTGCCCGACGCGCTGTTCCCGCTGCGTGACGCCCTCCCCGGCGCGGCATCGGTCGACCAGGCGTCCGGGAGCTGACCCCGATAGGCTGAGCCTCGACGGTGAGCCGACCGGGTGACCGCGGGTCACTCCAGCACGTCGCAAGACGTCGGAGTGGCCTGAGGAAAGTCGGGGCTCCATAGGGCACGGTGCTGGTGCGAGCCAGGACGGGGCGACCTGTCGGACGAAAGGGCCACAGAGAACAGACCGCCGATGGCAGCGATTCGCATCACTGCGGAACGATGCACAGGTAAGGGTGAAACGGTGCGGTAAGAGCGCACCAGCGCCCGGGGCGACCCGGGCGGCTCGGTAACCCCCACCGGGAGCAAGGTCGAGACGGGGAGGCCTGCCCGGCCACATCCCCAGGTGGACCGCACAGATGGATGGTCACCAAGGAGGCGACCGCCGGAGCGATCCGGCGCAAACCACCGAACAGAACCCCGCTTACAGGCCGGCTCACCGTCACCCGGATCGCTTGCATCACCACCTTGCTTCGGCGTTATGGTGGAGGTGCTCGCGGGTCCCGTTCCGCATCATCCGCTCCCACTCCAAGGGAGCCATGATCGGCACAGCGAGCGACGCGGAACGAACGCAGTAGTCCTTCTCCGCGTAAGCGAACGGATCTCACAACCGACGACGAACCGTCGATGGAGCACCACCGATGCCCGACTCTTCCGAGATGGAAGATGTAACTCCCCCAACTCGCGCACAGCTCACCTGGTATGCCGAATCGGCCGCGGCCGGTGAAGCCACCAAGGCCGAACTCACCGTGCTCGAAGCGCACCCCGAGCTGTGGCGCGACGTGCTCGACGAGTTGCTGGAGGACACCGAGGAAGCACTCGGCACCGTCCATCATCTCAGCGGTGGGGAACGCGCCCAGGTGGTCGCCGACTTCGAGGCCGAACGAACCCGTCTGGTCGCCGCCCTGGAACGATTCGGATCCGGCGACGGCACCGCGACGCTGCTCGCCACCGAACCGCGCCTGCAGACCTCATGGTCGGCAGGTCGCATCGTGGCCTGGGGCGGTGGACCCGGCCTCCCGCCGACGACGGCCGACGACCTGGCACCGCTGATCGCCGCCACCGGCGCGCCCGGCGACAGCTGGGGCGCTCATCGATCGGTGCTGCTGCCCTCGGGCGCCGAGGCACCCGCCATGTCGCTGCCGGTCGCGGATGCGCTCGGTTGGCTGCTCGACCTCGGGGCAGGTCACACCGAGGGGCCCATCGGGGCGAGTGCCCGCTGGCTCGGCCTGGTCGCGATCGAGGCGTTGCGGCTGGTCGCCGACGGCAAGGTCGCACCCAGTATCCAGGCCCACGGACGCCGCGACAATGGGCGCACGTCGTATTCGGTGCGCTGGGTTCCCGCGCTCGTCGAGCGAGAGGTGATCGCCACGCTCGCCGGTCAGCTTCCCGGTTCGGTGTCGGCGATCACGCCCAAGGCCGAACCTCGAGACACGACCCAGGATGCCCTCGCGGCGATGGTCCACGCCTTCACCGCGCAGCCGGCGTCGAC
>DASSYG010000273.1:0-6545 GCA_035703405.1 Acidimicrobiales bacterium
CGGTTGCGACATACGCGGTGACCTCGGCGTCGGTGACCTTGGCGAAGTGTACGGTCGTGGCGCACGCGGCATCGACGTGGCGTCCATCGGAGAGGTCGACCAGCACGTGCCCGGTCCACAGCACCCCGGAGCGACCCCGACGCGCCTGCCAGGCGGCGGTCGCGACATCGGCGGTGAGGGGTTTGCCATGGGTGGCGCCGTCGAAGAACAGCATCGAGTCACACCCCAGCACGAGCGGAGCCGGGTTGTGCTCGGTCAATCGTTGAGCGACCGCGTTGGCTTTGCGTCGGGCGAGCTCCACCGTCGAGACCGCCGGGTCGAGACCGGCGTCGATCGTCTCGTCCGCGCCCGACACGACCACCTCGGGCTCGATGCCCGCGTCGAGCAGCAGTCGCAGGCGTGCGGGAGAACCCGAGGCGAGCACGAGTGGGCGGGTCACAATTCGCTCCGGCGAATCTTGCCGAGAGCCGTGCGAGGGATCGATGCAATCAGCTCCAGGTCCCGGGGAGCGGCGAACCGGGCGATCGCATCGCCGACCGCGTCGCGGAGGTGGGCGAGATCCGGTGGGTTGGACGCATCCGACGGGACGACGACGGCCACGATCCGCTGACCCCACTCGGGGTCGGCACGCCCGGTGACGGCCACATCGGCGACGCCCGGTAGCTCGCGGAGGATGGCCTCGACCGACTCGGGCCAGACGTTCTCGCCCCCGGTGATGATCAGATGATCCCGCCGACCGACCACCGCCACCCGCCCGGCAGTGTCGACCGAGCCGAGATCACCGGTCGCATACCAGCCGTCGGGGTCTTTCGGGTCGGTGCCGTCCCGGTAGCAGCGCAGCAGACCAGCGGACCGGATCTGCAGCTCTCCGTCGACGGCGCGCACATCGACCCCGGGCAGGGGCCGGTCGCCGTAGACGATGCCGCCCCCGGATTCGGTCATGCCCCAGGTACGCACGACGTTGTCCGGACGTTCCGCCGGGTCGCCAGACCCGCCGAGCACGATCCATCGGAAGCGTGCCACTGCGGCGGGGTCGAGTCGGTCGAGCACGGTCGGTACCAGTGAGATCAAGGTGGCGTCGACCTCATCAGCGTCGAATCGAGGGAGGACCTGGAGCGACACGTCGTCGACCAGGGCGCGCACGACGACGCCCAGCCCCCCGACGTGGGCGAGCGGCAGGCACGCACACCACCGGTCGATGTTGCGGTCGACCGCGAGGCGTTCGTGCACGGACCGGGCTTGGGCCGCCAATGCGCCGTGGGTGAGCACAACTCCTTTGGGGGCGCCGGAGGAGCCGCTCGTGGCGACCACGAGGGCATCCCCGGCAGCGACCTCGTCTCCAACCCGCATCGCCGCGCACAACTCGTCCTGTTTGTCAACGGGAAGGCGAGGGTCGACGGGCAGGGCCGCATCGCCTCGATCCCAGATCCGCGTCATCCGGGTCACGAACTCGGGACCCCCGGTGGCGTCGAGGGCGACGAGGCGGGGCGTGGACATGAAGGGTGCCCATGCTAGGGCCGCAGGAGCGGCACAGCGTAGGGTCGCGGGCCGATGGCGACCGTGACCGAATGGATCGATGGGGCCCGGCCACGGACGCTGCCAGCAGCGGTCGTGCCGGTGGCCGTGGGCACGGCGGTTGCGGTCGGCGACGGGGTGATCGCCTGGAGGATCGCATGTGCGCTGGTGGTGTCACTCGCGCTGCAGGTCGGGGTGAACTACGCGAACGACTACTCCGACGGGGTGCGGGGGACCGACGACGACGAGCACCGGGTCGGCCCGGTCCGCCTCGTCGGCCAGAAGCTCGCCCGACCTCGGTCGGTGAAGCTCGCGGCGTTCGGAGCGTTCGGAGTCGCCGGTCTCGCCGGGCTCGCCCTGGCGGCGGCCGTGGGGTGGGAGCTGGTCGTCGTGGGTGTGGCGGCGATCGCCGCGGCGTGGTTCTACACAGGCGGCTCGCACCCCTACGGCTATGCCGGCTACGGCGAGCTGTTCGTGTTCTTCGGGGTGGTCGCCACTGTGGGATCCGCCTATGTGAACACCGGCGCGCTCACCTGGGTCGCATTCGCCGCTTCGATTCCCGTCGGTTTCTTGGCAACCGCGTTGTTGGTGGTCAACAACCTTCGAGACATTCCCGGTGACACCAAGACCGGCAAGCACACCCTGGCCGTACGGATGGGCGACCGGGCAACCCGCTGGCTGCACACGGCATTGCTCGTGGGATCACTCGTGGGCGTCGTCGTGGTGGCACTTGTCGCCGGGCGACCGTGGGGGGTCCTCGGGGTACTCGGGGCGGTCGTGGCGGTTCCCGCGGTCCGGGCAGTGCTCGGTGGTGCGACGGGCAAGGACCTGATCCCGGTGCTGGGCGCGACCGGGCGGACCCAGCTGGTCACCGGCCTGCTCTTCGCACTCGGCCTCGCCCTGACCTGATCCCGAGCGAACTTCGGGAGGTTCGGACGGATAGAGCGGTGAAACCTCCCGGAGTTCGCCTGGGTTGGGGGGTCAAATGGGGAGTGAGGGGAGCGAGGGCAGTGTGGGGAGCCAGTCGGCGATGAGGTGGGCGACCTCTTCGGGTTGCTCGCTGTGGGCGGCGTGGCCCGCGGCGTCGACGGTGGCGAAGCGGGCGTTCGCCCCGATGCCGCCGGCCAGGCGATGGCCCAGCACGGTGAACTTCTCGTCCAGGGACCCGGCGAGCACCAGGGTCGGCGCCTCGATTTCGGCCAGGCGACCCCACAGCGGCGGGTCCATCGTGCCGGTGCCCCAACGACGGAGCGACGAAGCGACCCCGGTGGCCAGATTCGTCGCCCGTCGACGGATGCGGTCGGGGTCCTCGGGCAGGGTCGCGAACAGTGGGTTCGCGAGCCAGTCGTGCAGGAACGGGTCCAGTCCGTCGCGCTCGATCCGGTCGGCGAGTGCTGAGTCCGAGGCGCGACGTGCGGCCCGTTCGGCCGGGTCGTCGATACCGGCCGTACCGCCGATGACCACCAGACCGGTCACGGCTTCGGGGTGAGCGAGCGCGACGTGCAAGGCGAGGCGCGCACCCATCGAATAGCCCAGCCAGACGCCCCGGCGATCGGTGGCGATCTCGTCGGCGCCGGTCCACAGATCGCCGGTGACCAACCGACCCGGCCCGGATCCGGTCCCGTGCCCGGGTAGGTCGACGGCCTCGGTCGCCATGCCGTGGTCGGCCAGCGCGGTGCGCAGTGGCTCGAAAGACGCGGTGGTCTGGCTGAATCCGTGCAGCAGGATCAGCGGATCGTTCACGTTCCGAGCGCCACTGCGACCGCAGCCGTCAACTCGTCGTGCACCGCGATGTTCTCGGCACGATCGGTGCGCACGATGATCGCCCGCACTCCCGATTGATCGCGCGACGCGACCAACATTCGGTCGAGGTCGGCGGCGGTGGTGACGACCTGGGCCGTGATGCCGTGCGCCGCGAGCAGCCCGGCGAGATCGACTGGTTGGGGCGTGCCGAAGAGCTGTTCGAACCGATCCGGTTCGAGCTTGTTCGCCTGGGGGAGGAACGAGAAGATCCCACCACCGTGGTTGTCGACGATGACCAACTCCAGATCGACGCCACGATCGGCCAGCCCGGTCAGTGTACCTTGGTCGTGCAGCAGGGCCAGGTCGCCGATGAGCAGGGTCGTTGGGGTGCCGGTCAGCGCGACGCCGAGCGCGGTGGATACGACGCCGTCGATGCCGTTGGCCCCGCGGTTGGCCAACACGCGCACGTCGGAGCGCTGGTCGGCGAAAGACTCGAGGTCACGGATCGGCATCGATGACGACACCACCAGGGTCGTGCCCGCGGGCCTGGTCGCCATGACCTGTCGCGCCACCCCCGGCTCAGTCACCTCCTCATGAGCAGCGAGGACGGAGTCGACGGTCGCTCCCGCCCGTGCACCGGCCTGTCGCCACGACTCCGCCCATCCCGCCTCGCCGCGCAGCGACAGCGCGGTGGGCGTCGTCAGCATCCAGGTGGCGACCCGTGACGGGTCGATCCAACGCCCGCCCGGGGCGAGCACGATCTGGGGAATGTCGAGACGAGCCAGCCACTGGCCGAGCGCCTTGGATGCGGGAGGCATGCCGACCCGGATCACCAGGTCGGGCGTATGGGCGTCCACGAACCGCGGGTTTCGTACGAGCAGATCCCAATGCGCGACGGTCCCATCGAGTGGACCGCGATGGTCACTCAGCACCGGAACGCCGTCGAGGGTGAGGGTGTCGAGTGCGCCGTGGCCAGCCACCACGAGCGGTCGAGCCGCCTGCTCACACGCGGCCTGCACATCGGCACCAGGTTCACTCACAGACGCTCCGCCGCCGGTCCGATGCCACGGTCGACCGTCGGCGCGGCCCGGTGGGCCGGCGACGGTGTCGTCACCCAGGAACGGTTCGGTGAACGCGAGGTTCAGATGAACCGGCCCCGGTCGCACACCGCTCGCCTCGCACACCGCTCGTGCTCCAAGCGAACGCCACGTCGCAGCCGTGGCCATCTCGGGCGGTCCCAGATCGGCGAACCACCGCACCGCACGTCCGTAGAGGTGGACCTGGTCGGTCGTCTGGGGCGCGCCGACATCGTGGAGTTCGGGAGGCCGATCCGCGGTGCACACGATGAGCGGCACGCCTGCCTGGTGCGCCTCGATGACCGCACCGTGGAAATGAGCCGTGGCCGACCCGCTGGTGCAGGCCACCACGGTCGGACGCTCCGAGGCGACTGCCGCACCGAGTGCGGTGTACGCGGCACAGCGCTCATCCAGGATCACGTGCGTGCGGAGCCGTTCGGCGAGGGCGACTGCCAATGGGGTCGAACGCGACCCGGGCGAGACGAACGAATCCGTGATTCCGGCGCGCCGCCATTCGTCGACGAGTGTGCGACAGAAGGCGAGCCCGACAGATCGACCGATTGGCATGATGTGGCTCAGTCTTCCAGGACCGAAAGGATCGCCTGGAGCTTTGCCTCGGATTCCGCGAGTTCGCGTTCGGGTTCCGAATCGGCCACCAGGCCACATCCGGCATGGATCCGGGCCCGTCGTGGATCCTCCGCGTCGATCTGCGCGCAGCGGATCGTCACCGCCCAACAGCCGTTCCCAGCGCCGTCGACCCAGCCCACCGTCCCCGCATAGCGGCCGCGGACGCGACCTTCGAGCTGTTCGATGAGCGCGACCGCGGCGTCGCGGGGTCGACCCGACACCGCTGGTGTCGGATGCAGCGCGGCCTGCAGGTCGAGCACCGACGCCGGCGGGGCGGAGAGTTGGCCCTCCACCCGCGACGCGAGATGGAAGACGTTCGCGAGCGCGATGACCGCCGGCTCGGGTTCGAAATCCAAGTAGCTCGTGAAATCGAGCAGCGTGTCATGCACCATGTCGATCGTGAGTTGGTGCTCGTGGCGGTAGGTGGGCGACGCGAACAACTCTGCCCGTGCTGCCTCATCGGCAACGGGGTCGGCAGACCGCCGAGCGGTTCCCGCCATGGGTTGGGATCGCACGGTGTCGCCCGTCCGTTCGACGAGCAGTTCCGGACTCGCGCCGACCAGTCCGTCGACGCTGAACACGAAGCACTCCCCGAATCGCTCACCGAGGCGACGAACCAGCACCGACGGAGCGATCGCCTGGTCGGCCACGGCGACCACCTCACGGCACAACACGACCTTGTCCGCCCGGCCGTCCCTGATCAGCCCGGTCGCCCGTGCCACCGTGGCGCGCCAATCGGCGGGGGATTCGACCGTCTCGATCCGGATCGACCCCAGCCCCGTCGATGCCGGCCCAATCGGGGTCGGGGTCGCCGCCGGTGCGGTGCCGGCGATCGCTTCGGTGCCGTCTTCGATCACGGTCTCCCAGGCATTTCCATCGGCGTCCACCCGGAGCTGGTGTTGGGGGATCACCAGATCCCATGCCGCGTCGGGTGAGAACGGACGCGCCCCGATCGCGACGACCCGACTCCCGAGCCGGGCGAGCGACGCGTCGGCGTCGGTCGACGCAACCCGCTGGAAGACTCCACGCCCGGCCACGCCGATGCCGTCGCGGTGGAACAGCCAGCCGTCGCCCCCGGCGAACGCGGCCAGATCGACCGGACCGTCGATGCGTCGGGTCTGGACTCGGCTCACCGGCGGGTCGCGGTGATCAACTGGGCGATCCCGCCGGTCAACTCGATCCGACCGACCCGATCGAACCCCGCGTCGGCGATCATCGAGAGCAGCGTGGCCGTGTCGGGGAGGTAGGCGACCGAGTCCGGCAGGTAGCGGTAGGCTTCGCCGTCCGACAGCAGTGCGCCGAGTCGCGGGACGACCTGGCCGAAGTAGATCCCGTGGCCGAAGCGCATGAGCGCGTTCGGCGGCGTCGCCACCTCCAGCAGGGCCATCCGGCCACCGGGGCGCAGCACTCGGGCCGATTCGGCGAACATCGGCGCCAACTCCACGAAGTTCCGGAGTGCGAAGCCGCACGTCAGCCCGTCGACCGACGCGTCGGCGAAGGGCAGGTGAAGCGCATCGGCATTGACCAGTGGTGCCCCGGTGCGTGCCGCGGCGAGCATTCCGTGGGAGAAGTCAACGCCGATGG
>DASSYG010000386.1:0-3637 GCA_035703405.1 Acidimicrobiales bacterium
AACCCCACCGGCGAATGGGGTCTTCGTAGAACCGATAGGAAATCCCTGCCACTACGGCGATCAAGACGCACGCGGCGAAGATCCACGGGAGGGAGGAGTGCCCGAGTCCGTGCACGACCACCATCAGCAGCCCGAGATGGAAGACGTAGAGCGCATAGGTGCGGTGTCCCAGCCACAACATCGGTCGGAACGAGAGCAACTTGGCGAGCACCGATGAGCGGTCGGCGACGAGATCGACGATGATGCCGGTGATGAGGACGTTGAACAGCGACAGCCCCCAACACACTTGCCAGCCTGAATGGCCGTCGACTGCGGCAGCCACGGCGAGGATTACCACCCCGACGACGGCCACGTATCTGAGGCGGTGAATCCAACCGATGAGCACTTTCACCCAGGGAGTGTCGGCCATCGCGAGCAGGAGCGCAGCGGCACAGCCCAGGAACAGTCCGTCGGGTCGGTGAAACGACGAGAAATAGAACGTCTGCCAGGCTCCGGCCAAGGTCGCGAAATCGTTCCCCGAGGTGGTGACGGAGAGCCAGGAATATGTCCGCCAGATCCACATCGCCACCGCCAGTCCCGAGACGAAGACGATCGATCGCACCAGTCTGAACGAGCGACCGAGGAGGAGGACCAGCGTGATCGGCCAGAGCAGGTAGAACTGCTCTTCGATCGCGAGTGACCAGAGGGGCCCCCATGCGGTGTACATGTCGGGGGGATTCGCGAGTTGCTGAAAATTCGAATAGTAGAAGGCCATCGAAACGATCGAGGACCATGAAGGGGTGGCATTCGAGTCAGGTCGGATCAGACGTTGGCCGATCGCAATGGCGATCACCGCGACGATGAGCGGATACAACCTCGAGACGCGGCGAGCGTAGAAAGCCTTCAGGTTGATCCGCTTGGTCCTCGCTCGTTCCCGAAGCAGCAGGGTGGTGATCAGAAATCCACTGATCACGAAGAACATGTCGACGCCCATCCACCAGGCGAACGGGATGAGTTGTGGCTGATCGGCCATGAGGCCGGCGTGCCCCAGGACGAATGCCGTGATACCGATTGCACGAAGCCCGTCGAGTGCCGGCTGGTAGCCGAGGTTCGTGAGTTGGGCGGCTACCCGATCCGGGGACTCGTCGACGCTCATCGCCTGCTCAAGAAGGACGACCCCTCGAATCGTCGGGTCCGCCGGCGACCGCTGTCCGGCCGGCCGGGGGCGGGCCCCTGTGGCGGCATCGAACCTGGAGTCGGCAGCATTGCGGATCGCGATCGTGGCGGGCTCGGGAACACGGGTACCCCGGCGATTCGATCTGGAGTCGGCCCGAGTCCGGCGATTGTAGCCCTCGTTCCTCCGCGTAGAACGCGTGGAGCGTCCCGTGCCAGGCTTGCCCCATGCCCTCGACGATGCGTACAAGGATCTGGCCGTCTCCGATCTCGGCGGAGATGTTGACTGCGGGGGCCGCCGGCCCCGGAGAGGTGCGCCGTAGCGGGGACGAGGTCTACTGGTCCGAACGCCGCCCTACCGAAGGGGGACGCGTCCAGCTCGTGCGGCGATCGGTGGACGGATCCGCGCACGAGGTGCTCGGTCCGGACGCTTCGGCGAGGACGAGGGTCCACGAGTACGGTGGCGGCGCCTGGGCGGTCGCCGATGGCGTGGTCGTGTACGTCGACGACGCCCGCGACGGGCGATTGTTCGCATTGGATCCCATCGACGTCGACGCGGTCGAGCAGCCCCTGTCGCCGGCGTCCGAGGACGGTGCCACACCCTTCGCCGTGCGGTACGCGGACGTGAGCATCGATCGTGGCGGCGATCGGATCTTCGCCGTGCGAGAGCGGCACCTCGTAGGCGGTGCGGTCGCCAATGACATCGTGGAGCTTCCTCTGGACGGGTCCGCGGTGGAGTCGCCCGACCTGGTGCGGGTGGTGGCGGCTGGTGCGGACTTCTACGCGCAGCTCGCACTCGACCCCGATGGCGGCCGTGTGGCGTTCGTCCGGTGGATGTTGCCGGACATGCCCTGGGACGCGACCGAGTTGGTCGTGGTCGACCTTGGCGAGGGCGCCGAGACGATCGTCGCGGGAGGCCCGAGGGTGTCGGTAGTGGAGCCGGTGTTCGAACCCGACGGCACACTCACGTTCTGCTCGGATCGCACCGGCTGGTGGAACCCGTACCGCTGGGATCCGGCCTCACCGGACACTCCTGTCGCCCTGGCGCCTGTCGATGGTGAGATCGGCGGCCCACTGTGGGTGTTCGGCAACCGCTCGGTCGCCCGGCTCGGCGACGGACGACTGGTCGCGTCCCTCAGTCGTGACGGCACCGATCACCTGGTGGTCGCTGCCGGTGACGGCACCCCGCCGACGATCCTCGACGCGGCGTTCACCCACATTCCCCAGGTCGTCGCCGGGCCTGACGACTCGGTTCTGGTCGTGGCCGGGACCCCCGAGGACGAGAGCGAGGTGTGGCGGGTCGACCTCGCGGCCGAAACCTCGAGCGACGGCGTTGCGCCGAATGCCACGGTGACCCGTCTGCGACCGGCCCGAGACCTCGGCATCGGGCCGGACTGGTTCTCCCGACCCGAGCCATTGAACGTGCGCGTCGACGACGAAACCGTGACGCATGCTGTGATTTACCCGCCCACCAACGCCGAGGTCACGGCAGAAGCCGCCGCCGGTCTGCCGCCGTTGCTCGTGTTGAGCCATGGCGGTCCGACATCCGCGGCTCGGGTGCAGCTCAGCCTCACCGTGCAGTTCTGGACGTCTCGGGGATTCTGCGTCGCCGACGTGAACTACCGCGGATCGACCGGCTACGGCCGATCCTACCGGGAGGCACTGAACGGTGCATGGGGCATCGCGGACGTGGCGGACTGTGCGGCGGTCGCGGCACACCTGGCCGACAGCGGGGTTGTCGACCCGGTCCGCCTCGGCATCAGGGGCGGGAGTGCCGGCGGATTCACCACGTTGGCTGCGCTGTGTTTCACCGAAACCTTCACGGCCGGGATGAGCGCTTACGGCATCGCTGACCTGGAGGTTCTTGCCCGCGACACCCACAAGTTCGAGTCGCGGTATCTCGACCGGCTCGTCGGCCCCTGGCCCGCCGAACGGGAGACCTATGAGGCCCGGTCGCCGATCCACCACCTGGACCGGCTGAGTTGTCCGGTCGGGATCCTCCAAGGTGCCCAAGACGCCGTGGTACCGCCGGCCCAGGCCGACGCGATCGTCGCGGTGTTGCGAGACAAGGGCCTGCCCTACGCCGCTCTGACCTTCGCCGACGAGGCTCACGGCTTCCGCCGTGCCGAGAACATCGTCCGTGCACTCGAAGCAGAATTGTGGTTCTTCGCACGTGCCTTCGGGTTGGAACTCGACACGGCGATCGAGCCGGTACCCGGCGAAGGTCTCTGAGTACGCCTGCGGGTACGGTGACGCAGCGGGTGTCGTGCCCGAAGAATCACCGAAAAGGGGAAATGTCATGGACTTCGGACTCCTGTTCGCCAACACCGGCCCGTTCGCGATGCCGGAAGGGGCGACCACGATCGCTCGGGCCGCAGAGGACGCCGGCTTCGAATCGGTTTGGACCGTCGAGCACGTCGTCGTGCCTGCGGGTTACGAGTCCACCTACCCCTACAGCGAGTCCGGGCGCATGCCCGGGTCGGAA
>DASSYG010000272.1:0-15637 GCA_035703405.1 Acidimicrobiales bacterium
CGTTGGTCGATTTCGTCGTCGGTTTCGTTGCGGTGCGACCACGCGGCGATTACGACGGCCAGACGTGATGTGGAGGTCGTGGTGGCGATTTCGACGAGTTCGTCGACGTGTTCGTCGCTGAGGTGGGGGGTGACCATGCGGGCTTTGGTAAACGAAATATCGCCGGCGGCCATCGCGGCATGCAGAGCCGGGTAGTCGCGCATGGCCTTTGCGACTCTCACCTGATTGCGAGCGGTGACCATCTCGACGTCACACTCTGAGGCGAGCCATGCCGCGCACGACAGCGCACCGCGCAACGCCCAGGTGCCGCGGGCATCGAATTCGCCGATGAGCACCAACAGGTCGAACGTGGCGGATGACAGCCGGCCGACCAGGGTGACGATCGAGGATTCGACGTCATCGGAGGTGAGCTCGTCGAGTGCGTCGAAATCTTCGCGCTCCCATGGGAGCGCGGTTTCCGGTGCCGAGTGGGTGGCTCCGGTGGATGGGTTCTCGTGGTGCTCCCTCATGGCATTGCCTTTCTAGAATGTCGAACTCTAGTTCGACATTCTAGTTTTGGGGTATGACATTTTGAGCCGGACGAGCGCCGAATCCGGCAAGAAATCCGAGAAATTTCCTAATTGTTCCACGTGCTCCGCGCTCCCATGGGAGCGCGTCGGCTTTGGGCTCGAATCGGAAGCGTGGTCGACGCGCCGGGACAGCCGATCAGCCCCGGATATCTCAATCGACGGGTACGAACGGCCAACGTCAGAGCGACAACTTCATCGAAACACGAGGTGATTGTCGCTGCAACATTGGCGGACGACTCACCCGGCCCAGGAGTGTCACCGGCCGGACCTCTCCATCCCACGCTCCCATGGGAGTGGTCGTCACCGATGTCGACTCCGATGCTGCCAACGACCCTGGGCTGCGCGCGCGGGTCACCCAGCTGTCCCCCACCGACGCGATGACCGCATTCGACTCGATCGGGCAACTGGAGCTGGAGCTGATCGAACTGCGGGGACCGCCGATCCCGACGACCCAGCCGGACCGTATGTGGCCGTGCCCACGCGAGAACGACCCGACGTTTGCAACGATCTCCAAACGTCACCAGGTCGCCGGCGGCTACGGCGGAGCGTCGCTGTGTCGCTGTGTCGCTGTGTCGCTGTGTCGCTGTGTCGCTGTGTCGCTGTGCCGCTGTGTCGCTGTGACGCTGATGGCGTTCAGCGACCTGACCGGTTCGATCGGTCTGGTGCAGCCCGAGAACGTCCGCCAGATCGACACCGGGGCCTGGCCGCCCGTTGGAACGCTCCGACGTCTGGTCCAGCCGGTGCGCCTGATTGCGGAGATATTTGCTGGAACTACTATCGACGCATGGATGTTCGCGATCTGGTCGGGGCATTGCGGGACGGCCTGAGCGACAACGCGAGCGTCGGATCGTTGCTACGACTGGTCCGGCAATTCATCATGAACGTCGAGGCAGGCGGCGATTTGGAGGCGCTCACCGCATCCGATCCCGGCTCCACCGGCGATGATCGCTGGGACGCGCTGGTTGCCGGCGTCGTGGAAGATCTCGCGTATCGGCACAATAGGCGCGTTCCAGAATGGACCGCGCGCGAACCCCTCGACTCGTGGTGGTTCGTCACGTCGGTCCCCAAACTGGAGCCGACCGCGTTCGTGGAAACGCCTCGCGCGCTGGCGAATCGAGGCGTGTTCATCAGACGTGCGGCGCTGGTCAACGTATGACTGGGCAGACTCTGGGACGAGCCGAGTTGGAAGGGCTCCTCGTCGATCTCGGGACAGAAGCCGAACGCCGTGGGGTGCACATCGACCTGTTCCTCGTGGGCGGTGGGGCGATCACGCTCGCGTACAACGACCAGCGCACCACCGGCGACCTCGACTGACGAAACGCACCGCGGACCTTCGCACTCTGCGCCACGCAGCCGGGCTCACCCAGACTGAAGTGGCCGAGCGTTGGGGACGACACCAATCGTCGGTGGCGAGGATCGAGAACACCGACCTCGACACCATCGCCATCGGCACGCTTCGTGCCTACCTTGGCGCGCTCGACGCGACGCTCCACCTCGACGTCACGCTCGGCGAAGCCAGGTACCGAGTCGACACGTGAACGTCGTGCCGGACGGCGTTCGCCGAACGGGCGGTCGGTGCACAACCTGACCTGGCCCACGCACACCGAAGCCGGGCCTCCGCCGAGCCGAAGTCTCGCCGATGATTCCCGCGGACGAACTCCGTCCACCCTTGCAGCAACGCTCACCACGAATCGAGAACCGTCCATGACCGGCTCTGAGTATTTCCCCGATGCGCCCTACAACGGGCTTACGACGTTCGAGGGGCCCGAGCTGCACCTCGCCGCGGTGCAGATGCACGACTTTCCCTTGGCGGAGATGCCCCGACTGATGGACGGCACGTTCCCCGGGATCTTCGCTGCGCTCGACGGCGCCGGATCGGTCGTGTGCGGACCACCGCTGTCGTTGCACAGCCGCATCCCCACCGACACCGCCGACCTGGCACTCGGGGTGCCCGTGACGGCTGCATTGGCGAACGAACTGGAGCTGAGCTCGGGCTTTCGTGTGGTGGGGACTCCGTGCCCGACCGGCCCGGTCGCTGCGACCAGCTATCTCGGCGGATACGAAGGCCTGGGCGAAGCCTGGGGGCGCTTCATGCGGGACATCGCCGCGGCCGGTCACACGCCGGGGACGACCTTCTTCGAGGCGTACGTGTTGAACCCTGCCGAGACGCCGGACCTCTCGAAACTCCGCACCGATCTGGTCCTCTTCCTCGCCTAGTTTGTCGGCCGTGCTGGTGATCGGTGTGATCGGCGACTTCCGACCAGAGGCCGAGACGCACCGTGCCACGACCGCTGCGCTGCACCATGCCGCTGATGTACTCGGCGCGGAGTGTGACGTGCGGTGGATCGGGACCGACGAGATCGACCGGAACAGCACCGGTGCTGACCCGCTGGACGGCTGCGACGGACTCGTCGTTGCCCCGGGAAGCCCCTATGCGTCGATGGACGGCGCGCTCGCGGCGATCTCGCGGGCACGTGTCGACGGAATCCCGCTGCTCGGGACGTGTGGCGGATTTCAACATGTGGTGCTCGAATTCGCGCGCAACGAACTGGGAATCGTCGACGCAGCTCACGCCGAGTACGACCCGTATGCGTCGGAGCTGTTCATCACCCCACTGTCGTGCTCGCTGGCCGGCCAATCATTCGAGGTCACCATCGCAAGCCCGAGCGTCGCGGCAGACGCCTACGGTTCGACCAAGGTGACCGAGCGCTATTACTGCAACTTCGGACTGAACCCGGCGCACCTCCCCCTACTGGTCGAAGGCGGCCTCCGGGTCAGCGGCACCGATCAGGATGGCGAACCTCGCATTCTCGAACTTCCCGATCACCCCTTCTTCGTCGCGACCCTGTTCGTCCCTCAGACCTCGAGCAGACCCGGCGCGCCGCACCCGCTGGTGCGGGCATTCGTCGAACGGTCCTGCCGCTGAGGCACCGCCGCTCGATTCCGCCGGGGCGGTCGCGAGCGGACCACCGCTGTGGCTACCCAACGGCACCCCCACCGAGTCACCGGCTCGATTCTGATGTTAGGTTGCCATCCGGCGAGAGGCTCTCGCCCGTTGATCGCCCAAGCGAGCGGCGACGACGGCGAGAACCGGGAGACGAAGCATGAGATTTACCGTCCGTGGTGACCTGCAGGTCGAACCGGTCGATTCGGGGTTTCTGGTGCTGCGTCCCGGCGACGACCGGGTCCTGCACCTGACCGGACGCCAAGCCGACGCGTTCACGCTCGCCCGCCACGGGGCCGACGCCGTCCCCGACCACCTCACCGAAGCCATGGCCGGTCTCGTCGAGCTAGACGTCGTGACCACCGACGCGTGGTCTCGTCGTCGCATGCTGCAACTCGGCGGTGCCGCCACCGCTGCCGGCATCGCCGTCATCGCACTCCCCACCATCGCCGCCGCCGCATCGCCGACCACGACACCGCCCACGACATCGGCCACGACATCGACCACGACACCGGCCGCCACCACAGTCCCCCCGGCACCCATCGCCACGTTCTACGTCGCTGACCCGCTCGGCAATCGGGTCGTCGAGTTCGCCGCCGGCAAACCCCCAACCCCGGTCGGCACCGGCCTCGACCACCCGAACGGGGTCGCGGTCGACGCCGAGGGCAACGTGTACATCGCCGACACCAACAACAACCGGGTCCTCGAGGTCACCCCCGACGGAACCCAAACCACAATTCTCGACACTGGCCTCGATCACCCGAGGGGCGTCGCAGTCGACGCCGCCGGCAACATCTACATCGCCGACACTTACAACAACCAGGTCCTCAGGGTCACCCCCGGCGGAACCCAAACCCTGATCGGCATCGGCCTCAACCACCCGACCGGCGTCGCAGTCGACGCCGCCGGCAACGTCTACATCGCCGACACCAACAACAACCGGGTCCTCAGGGTCACCCCCGACGGAACCCAAACCCTGATCGGCACTCGCCTCGACCGTCCGACCGGGGTCGCGGTCGACGCTGCCGGCAACGTCTACATCGCCGACAACCGTACGTGCTACAAAGTCGCCCCCGGCGGTCCCCAGTCCGGAATCGGAAGACAGATCGGTCACGCATACGGGGTCGCGGTCGACGCCGCCGGCAACCTTTACATCGCCGACGTCGGCAGTCTCGACGGCCCTGGGCCCAAGGTCGTCAAGATCGCCCCCGACCTCGACGAAACGCAGACAACGCTGGACGACACCATCAACTACCCGACTGCGGTCGCCGTCCGGTAGCACGAATGACTTCGGGCGGAAGCCGAAGCGGGAGCCGTCGCAGTGGACGTCGAGCAGTCACGCCCGCCACGAGACTGCCTCGGCGTGTTGTTCCATCCGGTGGCCGTGCTCGAACAGGCCCGCCAGCGACAGACCGCCCAGCGATTCGGCCGGCTCCACCGGCCGGTGGGCCACGAACCCTCAACACATCGACGCCCCGGTCGAACAATCCATTGTGCAGCGGGGTGGACGGCCCCAGCACTGCCGTCGTCGCGTCCGTCTCGATTTCGAGGAGGCCGGCTCACAGACCCAGGACCAACCGCATGCCGCGGTCGACCGCGCCGACGAGGGCATCCGAGAGCCGTCCGGTGCGTTCTACCAGCCACCTTCGATCGACCAGCTCGAGTCCGAGCGGGACCGCGACCGAGTCTTTGGCGAGGCCCGTCGCCGTCGCGGGCAGAAGGACGTTGCCTGCCAACGGAGCCCGCTGGACATTCGAGGTCAGCGGGACGACATGGGTCTGCCATACGTCGATCTCCAAGACCTCGGAGCAGGACACGATCACGCAGGGCCGACGCTTGTCGAGATCGACCCAATGGATTTCGCCGCGAGCTACCACGGCGCGGAGCGGCCCATCCGCTCACCGATCGCAACCGCGTCGTCGCGGTTCGGGCGCCGTTCGTCGCCGTCCTGTTTCACCAGTTCGGCGTCTTCCAAGAACTGACGACCTATCGGCGTCGACGTCTCCGCTGCGTGGCGTCTGAGCTGGTCGGCCACCCACCTGGAGAACGGGACGTCGAGCGATTCGATGATCGGCACCACGTCGTCGGGAACGCTGATCGTCTTATTCGGCATGTACGTATCATACCTACGTACTTGCGTCTGCGGCCGAACCCCTCCGGGATCGATCGCGGCAACTCGGCGCGATCGGCGATCGCCGCGGCGTCCGGGCTGTCATCCCGGAATCCTTCCAGGTGACCAGGAAGTGACAACTCGACGTCGATCCCGGCCCCGCCGGCCCTCTCATCACTCGGTCCCGTTCGGAGCGACGTCGATGTCACTCCTCATGTCTACGGTAGGAAGATGCCAGTACCCGGACCAGCCGTGCTCGGACGCGGCGTCGTCGTCAGCACCGCTGACGCGACGCCCGCGCCGTGGGCCGCCTCGCCGGTGGTCACGATCGATGAGGCGGTGCTCGGTGACCCGGTCGAGACCATCGGGCGGCTGCATCGGCTCTGGGCGACCCGTGAGCCCTTCGTCGTCGCGCTCGCGGTCGACCCAGCCCGGTTCAGAGCTCCCGAGTCCATCACCGACGAGGTGTGGCGGCTCGATGCAGCCACCGAACCATCCTTCGACCGGCTCCACTTTCTGGTCTGGGCCAACACCTACGACGCCCGGGCAAACGGTGAGCCGATCTGGTGGTGGGCCCGCAAGGCGGCTCGTCTCGGGGCAACCGATGCTCCCGAGGGCCCCGGGGACATCGTGTTGGACGACGGCACTCCGGCGTGGGTCGACGGCGGTCCACGGGGTCCGCTCCCTGCCGAACAACTAGAAGGCCACGCGGTGATCGCGAGCGAGACGGTCGAGGCGGGGCAGCTCCATCCGGATCGCATCCCGGACGCTCCGACGGCCGATCTGGCACCGGACCAACTTGCCGCAGTGACCCATGGGAGCGGGCCGGTCCGGGTGATCGCGCCCGCGGGTTCGGGCAAGACCCGGGTGCTCACCGAACGGCTCCGTCACCTCGTCGTCGACCGGGGCTGGGACACCGACGCGGTCATGGCCGTCGCCTACAACAAGCAGGCTCAGCTCGAACTCGAAGCACGCACGAGCGCCTTCTCGCCCCGTATCCGGACCCTCAACTCGTTGGGGCTCTGGGTGTTGCGCCAGCACCGCGGCACGATGCCGAACCTGCTCGAGGAACGAGAGTGCCGCCGCATCGTCGATTCGCTGCTCCCCGGCAGGCGGCGACACCGAGCGAACACCGACCCGATCGGGCCGTATCTCGAAGCGCTCGGTGCGGTGCGTCTGGGGCTGCGCGATCCGAGCGAGGTCGAAGTGGCACGCGACGACGTCGATGGGCTCGCCGAACTGTTCGGCGCGTATCGGGCACACTTCAGCGACCGTGGGGTCGTCGATTTCGACGAGCAGATCTACGGTGCGGTCGAGGTGTTGTGCCGCGACGGCGAGTTTCGTCGCCGGATGCAGGCCCAGTGTCGACACCTGCTCGTGGACGAGTTCCAGGACCTCACTCCTGCCCACGTCCTGCTCGTTCGACTCCTGGCGCTTCCCAACCTCGACGTGTTCGGGGTCGGCGACGACGACCAGGTCATCTACGGCCACAACTCGGCCGACCCGGGCTTTCTCATCCACTACGACGCACTGTTCCCAAACGCGGCGTCGCACCCGTTGACCGTCAACTATCGCTGCCCGACTCCGGTGATCGACGCGGCCCGCAACCTGGTCGGCTACAACCATCGCCGGGTCGACAAGACCATCACCGCCGGGCCTGCAGCCGATATCTCGCCGAAGGGCCTACGCATCGTCGAACACGGTCCCGAAGACGCCGCACCGGCGCTCGTCGACCAGCTCCGCGCCTGGCTCGACGAACAAGACGTGTCCGCCGCTTCGATCGCCGTGCTCAGCCGGGTCAATTCGTTGCTGTTGATGCCCCAGGTCGCACTGGTCGATGCCGACCTGCCGGTGAACTCGGTGCTCAGCGCCAACATCCTGGAACGCACCGGCCTGCGCGCCGCACTCGCGTACCTGCGTTTGGCCGTCTCGGACGGTCGCATGACCGCCGCCGACATCGTCGAGATCCTCAAGCGGCCGACCCGCGGGCTGCCCCGTTGGTTTCCCGACCGGCTCGAGCGCCGTGCCACCTGGTCGGTCACCCAAGTACGGGGCATCGCGGATCAGGTGCCCGACAAGGAAGCCAAGAAGGTGCTGCGGCTCGCCGAAGATCTCGCCGCGGTGACCGTCGCCGCCAAGGGGGGAACGACCAGATCCATCCTCGAGGTCGTACGCGACGAGATCGGGCTGGGCTCTGCGATGGGCTTGCTCGATCACACCGGCAAGAGTGCCGCACAGGGCTCCAGCCACCTGGACGACCTCGAAGGGCTGCTCGGGGTCGCCGACCTGCACCCTGACCCCGCCGGGTTCGAGGCCTGGCTCCGTGACCTGCTCGGCCGCCCCGACTCCCCCGACGGCATCACCCTGTCGACGGTCCACCGGGTCAAGGGACGCGAGTGGGACCGAGTCGCGGTCGTCGGCGTGATGGACGGAATCATGCCCCACCGGCTCAGCGACGACGTCGAAGAGGAACGACGGGTCCTCCACGTCGCCATCACCCGCGGCCGTCACCGGGTGGCCGTCCTGGCGGATCGCGGTCGGCCGAGCCGATTCGTGGCCGAGCTGGCCGGGACGGCGTCGAAAAGTCGGCCTTCGACCAGCGATGCGACCGGGTCGGGAGGCGCTCGGGATCAGTCCGCCGACCGACGCTCCACGAGGTCTGCGACCCGAGGCACCGACCGCAAGCGTGAGGACGTCCACGTCGCGAGCCTGGGGCTCGGTGTGTCGGCGTCCGGTGGTCACGTCGGCACCATCGAGGACGCCGATGGCACCGGCGTCGTGGTCCGCCTCGAAGGCGGAAGCAGCACCTTGAGAGTCCGCTACGGCGAACGGGTCGAGGTGGACGGCGCCCGGCGATCACTCGCGGCGCCCGTCGAGTTGTGGGGACCGGCCGCCCAGGCCGAAGGCGCGCTGCGGGCGTGGCGGACCACCGAGGCCCGTGCCGGAGGCAAACCCGCCTATACCGTGCTCTCCGACGCGCACCTCCGTGGGATCGCGCTCGCGCGGCCGACCACCGCGGAGGGACTCGCCGCCTGTGACGGAATCGGTCCGGTCAAGTTGGAGCGATGGGCCGACGACATCCTCGCAGTGCTCGACCAGGTCGAGTGACCGCTGCCCTCGGGCACGGCTCGACGGCGCTCTGAAACGCTCACCGTCGCAGCGATTCGCGACGATGCTGCGGCAAGCCGTGGTCAGCCGGTGTATGCGGGAATCGCCTCCAAGGGTGTTGCCGGAGCGGATTCGCTGCGGCTGTCGGAACCACCTGACTGGCCGGGTCGAGCGTTTGCGGTCGAGGCCGTCGACGCGGTCGTCCCATCGGTCGGCGGCGTGTTCGACGAGGGCGTGTTCGACGAGGGCGTGGTCGGGATCGGCCTCGAAGTGGTCGACGTGGTCGGAGTCGGGGTTGACGTAGAAGTGGACGACGACGTCGAGGCGGGGGTCGACGTAGAAGTGGACGACGACGTCGAGGCGGGGGTCGACGTGGTCGTGGCCGACGTGGCGGAGGTCGACGTGGCGAGGGTCGAAGTGGTCGTGGTCGTCGGCGCTGCGGCGAGGGTCGACGGAGGGGCCACATCACACCCGACTCCCTCGGGAGCGCGGACCGACGTGAGGCTCGCCGCGCCGATCGGAACTGAGAAGCCCAGATCGCCGAATCGCACCGTCACGGTCGCCGCTGCACCCGGGTTCCACAGGGTCACTGCGGCCCGGCCGTCGGGGCTGCACGTCGCTGCTGCTTCGAGGCCGGACGGGACCGAGGACAGCGTCGTGGTCAACGCTCCTGAACCGGCCGGAGCGAACCGGGCCACCGTCGCCAGCACATCCAGGTCGAGGTTGGGCTCCCAACTCGACGTGACCGGATCGATGGTGAGCACCCCGCGACAATCGGTGCAGCCGCCCGAGTGGGGACCGTGGTCGGGGTCGAGCGCGAGGTTCCAGTACAGCGACGACGACGCCCAGTTCGCATAGTCACGCACCACGAGGGTGGCTTGGCCCCTGAACGCCTGGGAGCGGGTGCCGTTCCAGTCTCCGCCGGAACATTCGGTCTGCCAGATCTCCAGGTTCGGCCAGGCGGCGTGGATCCCGTTGTTCGCCGCAACTTGGTCACCGCCGTAGCAGTGCAGCGCCGCGCCCGCCACCGGGTAGCCGCCGTCGGTGGCACTCAGAATGTCGAGCGCGGCCTGGGGCGGCGCGGGGCCGGTGCAGCCCCCGGGCGGGGTGGCCGTGCACCAATTGTGGTCCCACACCAGCACGCGGGTGTCCAGACCGGCCGCAGCGAGTTTCGGGCCGAGCGCATCGGTGACCCGGATCTGCTGCGCGGTGTCCATCGTCATCGTCGGCGCGTCGAGCTTGATCGCCGCCGGTTCGTTCTGGATGCTCACCCGAGACACGGGCACACCCGCGGCGCGGTACTCGGTCAGAAAGCGCGTCAGGTAGTCGGCGTACACGTCTTCGTACTGCTCGTCGAGCACGCCGAACAGGTAGTTGTCGGTGGTCTTCATCCACGCCGGCGCGCTCCAGGAGCTGGCGATGAAGGTGACCGCAGGGTTGATGGTCATGATCTGGCGGGCGATGGGGATGATCTCAGCCCGGTCAGCGTCGATCGAGAACTTCGACAAGGTCGGGTCCGGCTCGTCCGAATCGTCGAGGCTGGTCAAGGTGCGCGAGAAATCCGACGAACCGATCACGAGACGCACGACCGACAGGCCGCCCTCGTCAGGAGCGAACAGCGCCCGCAATGCGGCGTCGCGCTCCGCAATCGGTAGTTGGGCGAGCAGGTGGGCAGACGCGTCAGTGAGCGCGGCACCGACCCCGTAGAGGTGCTGACGGGGTCGGTGCGGGTCGACCGTGACCTGTGCCGGGTCGGCCGCGTCGAGCGGCGTGACGTCGAGGTCGGTGGTGACGACCCGCTGAGAACCGTCGGCCGCGGAGACGACCGCGCCGAGCGTGAGCGGTGGCGCCGGTTCACCGCCGGCCGGGAGCACCGAGCCGGTGACCGCGATGGTCGCCGCGACCAGACAGGCCGCCAGCACCGTGTTGCCCGCAAGCCTGAACCGCCGTGTGACCCGACCCCGAGATGTGCGCATCGCGCTCATCGTAGGCAGCACGGGCCCCCAGCAGTCGGCGTTACTGGGTACACACCGACCTATCGGCCGACGGCAGCTCGGCCTCTGACCCGAACGTCAATGCAATACGACGGGCACCGGCTCGGGTTCGGCGCCGGCAATGTCCGCATCGAGATCGGTGTCGAGGGGTCGTTGGCTGCCGCGCCTGAAACGTGGCAGGAAGAAGGCCGGTACGAGGGTGGCGGCCACGATGATCACGCTGACCACGAAGGTGTTGCTGAACGCATCAGCGGCACCGGACAACATCTTTGCCATCACGTCGGCCGGCACGGGCCCGCCGGTCTGTGCTTTGGCCATGTCGACGCCACGGTCGAGCATCTGACTGGTCAGCACCACCGACATCACCGCAGCGCCGATCGACGCGCCGATCTGTTGGACGATGTTCATCAGCGTCGATCCCCGAGCGACCTGGTGGCTCTTCAGGGTGGCCAACGCCGAGGTCATCAGCGGCATCATCGTGCAACCGGTGCCGAGCCCGACGATGAACAGGGCGCCGCTGGTGTACCAGAACGACGTGTCGAGCCCGACTTGGGTGAACGCCCCGAGTCCGAGAACGATCAGGATGATGCCGGGAACGACCACGAACCGCGAGCCGATCCGGTCGACGAGTTGTCCGCCGATCGGCATCGAGATCATCGCTCCGATGCCCTGGGGGGCGACCAGCAGCCCGGCCATGGCCGTGGATTCACCGCGCACCTGCATGAAGTAGCTGGGCAGCAGCATCATCGTCCCCATGAAGGCGATGACGAACAGCGCCAGGGTGACCACCGAGGTGGTCAGGTTGCGGTCCTTGAACAGCGACAGGTCGATGAGGGCGTTCGTCTTGCCAAGCGCGTGGAACACGAAGCCGACGATCAACACGGCACCGATGATGCCCGGGATGAGCACCTTGGAGGCCGCGACGGTGCCCTGTTCGGGGATCGAGGAGACCCCGAAGAGGAACAGTGCGAGGCCCGGTGAGAGCAGCAGCATGCCGACGAAGTCGAAGGGTTCACTGGCCGTACCGCGATCGGAGGGAAGGATCTTCGCCCCGGCGATGAGCGCTACCAGTCCGATGGGCACGTTGATCAGGAAGATCCAGTGCCACGACACCGCGTCGATCAAATAGCCACCGAGAATCGGACCGGAGATCGGACCGAGAAGCATCGGGATGCCGAGCAGCGCCATCATGCGGCCGATGCGGCGAGGGCCGGCGGCGCGGGTGAGGATCGTCATCGCGAGTGGCATGAGCATGTCGCCGCCGAGGCCCTGGAGCACCCGGAAGGCGACGAGCATGCCGAGCGACGATGCGGTACTGCATAGCACCGACCCGAACACGAACAACCCGATCGCCGCCAGGTACAGACGTTTGGTGCCGAACCGGTCGGCGGCCCAGCCGGTGATCGGGATCACCGTGGCGAGCGACAGGGTGTAGGCGGTGACCGCCCAGGCGACATCGGCGTAGGTGGCGTCGAACGTGCTCTGGAAGGTGGGGATCGCGACGTTGACCACGGTCATGTCGAGCGCGGCCATGATCACCCCGAGCACGATCGCACCCGCGATCATGATCAGGTCGCGATCGAGTTTGTCGGGTGTGACGTCGGGGTCGGTCCCGCCAGCGACGGTCTCGCCTCCTGGGCCGATCGGCCCGGGCGGGTCGGCGGCATCAGTCGTGTGGGTGGTCATCGGGTGTCCTCTCGGCTCATGAGGTCGTGCCGTCGGTAGACGACGTGGCGGTGGTCGATTCATCGGCCGACCGATTGCTGATCGATCTGCGTTCAGCGGTGGGCAGGTCTTTCGGGGAGAGCGTGCAACTGGACCGGAGTGATGCGGGAGCGGCGGCCAGTGCGGCGGTGAGTGCGGCGGCCAGGGTGTCGGCCACGTCATCGGGAAGGGCGTCGCCGAAAGCCCGGATGTGCGCGTCGACCGCGGCTCGGTGGACCTCGATCAGCGCTCGCCCGTCGTCGGTGAGCGCCACCAGTCTGCTCCGTCGGTCATCGGGGTCTTCCCACCTTTTCGCGAGGTCCGCGCCTACCAGGCGGTCGACGCCGCGCCCGGCGGTGGCCAGTGAGACGCCGAGGATCTCGGCGATGTCGGAGATGGGCCGGGGGTCGGTGGTCTCGCCGAGGCAGGCGATCACCCGCATCTGGGTGAGGGTGAGGTCGAGTTGCACGAGCATGTCGAGCGAGTTCGTGTCGACGCCGCTGCGGATCGTCGCGAAGAACCGCCCGATGAGGTCGGTCAAGTCGTCTGTCCGTGGTTCGGGCACGGAGCAATGCTACGGACCAGCCCATTGCTTTCACAACTGCAACTATTGCAATTGTGCAATCATGTGAAGAACGCCACGTCATTCCGCGCGGGATGGCCCGATTGCCGTGGCATGCCGGGGTCGACACTGACTGCGGTAGTGCCCCGGCCATGGGCGACGCTGGAACCGGCTCCGTCGAAGCGCTTGCCCAAAGAGGCCGGAAACGACTGTGGCTGCCGATCCGAGGATCGACAGCCACAGCTCAGTTCAGGTTCGGATCAGATGACCCGAACGTTCTGGGCTTCCTCGCCCTTGCGGCCGGGGGCCACGTCGAACTCGACGGCCTGACCTTCGTCGAGGGTCTTGAAGCCCTCGCTCTGGATGTTGGAGAAGTGGACGAACACGTCGTCGGCGCCTTCTCGTGAAATGAAGCCGAAGCCCTTGTCTGCGTTGAAGAACTTCACAGTGCCTGTTGCCATTTGTTTTCCTTGATGTTGCCGCCGGCTGTGTGCCGGAGGTACGGACACAGTTGTTTCTGTGCCACGTACCATTTGTAGACGAACGCGCGGCGTTTCGGCGATTCCTCGGATGAGAAATGTGAGGGATCCGACCTGGGAGATCACCCGACGGAGTTGCATCGGAGCGTCACCGTGATGCTTTTCGCGACTTCGGACGGTGAATCCGGGCGAAGACGGCCTTCAGGTATTCGCCCTGTCGGAAGCCGACCGCGTGATCACCGGGGTGACCGGTTCGGCGGAGTTCGGTGAGTTCGACCCCGGCCCGCCGCGCCCCTGAGGCGACCGCTTCGAAGAAGTCCGCGGGCGACACGCGACTCGAACACGACGCCTGCACGAGCAGGCCCCCGTCGGCCACCAGGCCCACGGCGACGCCCGTGAGACGCTCATACGCGCGCAGGGCTTTCGGGACTGCGGCCTCGGACTGCGCGAACGACGGCGGGTCGACCACGACGACATCGAAGCGGTCGCCCCGGGCGGCGAGTTCGGCCATGACCTCGAAGGCATCGCCGTGGCGAGTGTCGTGACGACAACGTCGAACCGCCGCGATCCCACGATTGTGTGCGAAGTTCCGTCGGGCGGCTTCCAGCGCGGGGCTGCTGATGTCGACGCTGAGCACCGACGTGGCACCTCCGGCGGCGGCAGCAAGTGAGAAGCCACCGCTGGAGCTGAACACATCGAGCACCTGCGCGCCGCGGCACGCCTCGCCGACGAGGCGACGATTGTCTCGCTGGTCGAGGAAATACCCGGTCTTGTTGCCCGTCACGACGTCGGCCTCGACCCGCAAACCGTTCTCGCGGAACAACACGGGACCGGTCGGCGCCGAGCCGAGCAGCACCATCCCGTCGGTGATGCCCTCGGGTATCTCCCGCTGCGTTCTCCGGCTGAGGCGGAGCACGACTGCGCTCACGCCGAGAAGGGACTCGAGTGGCGGGACCACGCTTCGCAGGTGGGCCAACCATGCCGGTGAGTACACCTTGACGACCGCGACAGCGCCGTAGAGGTCGACGATGAGCCCAGGGAGGCCGTCGTTTTCACCGTTGACGCACCGCACGCCGGTCGTCTCGGTCGACTCCAGCAACCCGCGCCGGCGATCGAGCGCGTCGCCGATGCGACGCTGAAACCAGGCGGGCGTGATCTGCACCGGGTCGCCGTGGTGGAGGAGCTTCACGCGTATCGGCGAGGTCGGGTCGTACAGGCCGATCGCCCGAAAGCGTCGCTCGCGGTCGAAGACGACCGCGAGGTCGCCGGGTTGTCCGTCACCGGAAACCGAGGTGATCGAGTCCTCGAAGAGCCACGGATGCCCCGATCGGATCCAGCGCAGGGCATCGTCGGTGACACGGACGGCCAAGCGGCGTTCGCCGGCGGCTGGGAACTGGTCGAGCACGCTCATCGGTTCTGGTGGGACGATGGCGTCGGCGGTGACGACGAGCGCCAGGTGCGGCGGAGCATCATGGCCCTCCTCGGCCTCCTCGGGTGGACCCGTCTCGACATCACCGACCAACGGTACTCACCAGTCGGGCAAGACGATCCGCCCGGACGCGCCACCGTATGATCGGATTGGAGATCATATGTCGTGTTTTGGGATCGTCAGCGAAATAGCATGGAGCCGTGGACCTGAGCTCCCCCCTACTCGACATTGCACCCGACGTGCGTGGCGCGCTTCTCCAAACACTGGCGCGGCTCGCCCAGCCCGTCACCAGACGTCGCCTCGCGGCGATGGCCGACGTCGCTCCCGGCCACGCGAGCAGCGTCATCGGTGAACTCATCCAGGCCGGACTCGTGCTCGAGACCGTGGCCGGCCGTGCTTCGATGGTCGAACTCAACCGCAACCATCTGGCATCCGCGGCGATCCTGGCCCTGACCGGCTTGAGAGGCGACCTGATCCTGCGCCTGCGCGAGCGGCTCTCGACGTGGGACGACCTTCATGAAGCCTGGCTTTTCGGGTCTGTTGCTCGTGGTGAGGCAACCGGTGATTCAGACATCGACCTGCTGATCATTGTCGACGACCCGCAGACATCCGGCCTGCACGAGCGACTTGCGCTGCTCTATGCCGACGTACGTTCATGGACCGGCAACGAACTCCAGGTCATGGAGCACTCGGTGTCGTCCTGGCAGAAACTCGTCGAGACCGAGAACTCTCTGGTCG
>DASSYG010000362.1:0-4414 GCA_035703405.1 Acidimicrobiales bacterium
CGCTTCCACCGGTGGGATGCGGACTACAGTCCGCGGCGAGGCACGACAAAGGGGCGACATGGTTGCGTTTTCGATCTGGGAAGCGATTTGGCTGATCTTCGTCACGTTCGTGTTCGTCAGCGTGCTGATGATGCTGTTCAGCGTGATCGTCGACCTTTTCCGCAACCGGGACATGAGCGGCGGCATGAAGGCGGTGTGGGTCCTGTTCCTGTTGATCCTTCCCCTGCTCAGCATGCTCGTGTACCTGATCGCCAACGGCAAGGGCATGGCGGAGCGTTCGATGGCGCAGCACGCCGAAGCCGAGGCCGACGTGCGCCAGTACATCCGCCAGACCGCCGGCACCTCGCCCGCGGATGACATCGCCCAGGCAAAATCGCTGCTCGATGCCGGCACCATCGACCAGGCCGAGTTCGACATCCTCAAGACCAAGGCCCTGAGCTGACCAGCTGGCGCGATCCGGTCGCCTGACCGGGTCGCGCCGCGACCGGTGCAGCCGTTCCGGTCGCTGTTCTAGCTCGTCTCGAGGTATTTCGGGTTGGCGACGGAGACCTTGGCATTCACCACGCGGGCGATCGACTCCCAACTGGGCAGGCCTTCTGGCCCGGCCTGGTCGTAACGGGGAAGGTCGCCCGCAGCGGTGACGGCAAGTTGCCGTTCGACGATGTCGAGCATGTTCGCCGCGACCCGCGCGTCGTACCCGAGGCGGCCGGTGCCCTGCGCCGACACGTCGTCACGCAGAAAATCCGCCACCGCGTCGAGCAGTTCCGGGGCGGTGGGACGGCCCCAGATCCCGACATCACCCGCAGGGTCGGCCACGCCACCGGACCCACCATCGGGCGTGGCAGAGCCGGCACGAGCGGCTGCGGCCTGGTCGGGTGCGAGCAGCTCGACGAGGTCCCATTCAGTCTCGGCAACCCGACGACCGATGGCGGCCAGCTCGTGGGAACGCACCGCTCCTGACAGATGGGCATGGGCCTGACCCATCGCGATGACGCCCCAAGTGAGCGTCTTCGCGACCAGCCACCAGTCGAAGACGGCACGGTCGACCGGGAAGCCGGAAGCATCTTCGTACGCGGTGAGGAACGCCTCGATCTCCCCCACGCCGCCGGCACCGAGCGGCGAGCCGAACCGCCACGCCTTCACACAGAACCAGGCGAGGTCCTCGATCGGGTCGCCCATGTGCATGAGTTCCCAGTCGACGACCGCGGCCATGCCGTCGTCGTCGACGATCACGTTGCCCATGCGCAGGTCACCGTGGACGATCACCTGCCGCTCGGCGGTCGGCCGCTCGGTGTCGAGCCACGTGAAGGCGCGGTCGAAGGTGGGGCTGGTATCGTCCACGAAGTCGTACGCCGCCCGGTAGTTGGCGATGTCGTCGGTAGTGGCGAGACCGGGAACTTCGGCAGGGTCGATTGCGTGCAACCCGGCGAGGAACTCAGCGACCTGCCCGGTGAGCACCGACCGTGCGCCGGCGAAGGCATCGTCGCGCAGGATCCGGCGAGGGATCGCCTCGCCGTCGACGGCACGCATCACGATGCCGGCGGTGCCCAACGCGGTGGTCTCGTCGAAGAACACGACCTCGGGCACGGCCAGACCGGCCCGGTGACACGCCACGAGCACGTCGACTTCGTTGCGCATGCCGCCACGCGGGCCGGGGCGCCCCGGAGGGTCGCGTCGCAGGATCAGCGGCGCTCCCCCGGCGGTGAACGACCAGGTCTCCTTCGATGCTCCGCCGCTCAGGCGTCGCAGGTCGCCGATGACGGCGTCTTCGCCGAGCACCGGGGCCAGCGCCGCCCCGAGCAGCTCACAAACCGTGTCGGGTGCCGACCGGGACGCCATCGATGACCTGATCGAGGTATTCGGACATGCCGGTTCCGCTGAGTTCGCCGTACGACCAGCGGGTCGCGCCTTCGGTGATGCGGGTGACCTTGCCCTCACGGCGGTTGCGCAGCGGGATCGTCGACCAGATCTGCCCGGAGACCTCATAGGTGTGGTCGTCGGTCGTGACGACCAGCGAGTTCGACCCCGGCACCCAGGCGTCGTCGTAGTCCGAGTGGATCGTCGCGTCGCGGATCAGCGCGAACCGGTCGTCGCCGTAGCGCTTCCGGTCGTACACGAACCCCTTCGCACCGACGTTGCCGGCCTCGTCGCCACCGATGGTGCAACCCATGCCCAGGTCCGGTCCGAGGTTCACGGTCAGCCAGCGGTAATACCAGACGTTCTGCCAGTAGCGGGGGCCCCAGGAATGGTCGCGCATGCCCAGCCCGTCCCCGAGTTCGAACCGCTCCTCACCGACGTGCACCGTGCCGGTCACGGCCATGTGCTGTTCGGTGTGGCCCCGGGCGAACATCTTGGACGGGTCGCCCTCGATCGGGGCGCCGTCCTCGGCGACCGGTTCACCGCCCTGGATCGGCCCGACTGCATCGAGGCGCAGGGCGATGGTGCATTCGGAGAAGGGATTGTTCGAGAACGCTTCGCGGGGTTCGGCCATCTCACTGGGGTCGGTGAGCACACACACCTTGCCATCGAAGGCGATCTTGTGGCTCACGAAGGGTTCGACCACCTCGAAGGACAGTCCTCCTGCATTATGGGCGTCGTTGCTGGTGATCTTCGGACGGTCGTAGATGAACCCGACCCGACCATCGGGCAGGTACAGACACACCGAGAGTTCCGCGTAGCCCTCGTGCACCCGGTTACCCAGGCGCACCCAGCCACCGAAGCCGGTGGCCTGGTCGAAGAAGTTGTAATAGCGGCTCTCGTTGTAGTTCTCCGACGCCTCCGGTTCGTGCATCAGGTCGTCGGACGGTTCCAGTCGCAGTGGCACGCCGTGAGCGTACCGGACCCGATCAGACGCTGCGCGCGGTTGCGAGTTCCCAGGCGTCGTAGCCGCCGATGAGATCCGCGACCCGCGAGAAGCCGTGTGCACGCATCGCCGACGCGGCGATCGACGAGCGGTAGCCGCCGGCGCAATACACGATCGTCGGCGCCTTCGGATCGAGCCGCGGGGCGTCGTCGACGAGTCCTTCGATCGTGTCGAGCAGTCTGGGTAACGGCACCGCCACGGCGCCAGGAACCAGCCCGGTCTCGTCGATCTCGCCCGGGCCACGGATGTCGACGATCTGCACGTCGGGCTCGTCGGTCGACCATTGGGCCACGTCGTGCGCGGTGAGCCGCGCCGCTGACGCGGCGAACCCAGGTTCGGCGATGAGCGCGGATTCCACGTCGTCGATGATGCCGACGACATCGTCGAACCCGATGCGTGCGAGGCGGAGGCGTGCTTCCGACGCCCGATCAGGACTGCCCACCAGCACGACCGGTTGCCCGGCCCGGATGACGTTGCCGGCATACTCGGCGAAGCGGCCGTCCAGTCCGATGTTGATCGAGCCACGCAGGTGCCCCGACGCGAACGATTCCGGCGCCCGGGTATCGACGATGACCGCACCGCGTTCGGCCAGGGCGACCGCGTCGCCGAAGGTGACCTCGTCGAGCGGTTCGTGGGTTTCGAAGCGTTCCCGCTCGCGTCGGTTCTCGTCCGCGGCGAACGCGAAGTACAACGGCGCGACGCTCTGGCCCGAGGTGATCAGTTCGACGAAGGTGTCGACGTCGATGTCTGCCAGTGCATAGTTGGTGGCGCGCTGTTCACCGATCGTCGAGGACGCCGCGGTGGACATGTGCTTGCCACACGCGGATCCGGCGCCGTGGGCGGGGAACACCCCAGTGGCATCGGGCAGCGTCAGCAGCTTGTCGTGCAACGACGAATACAGCATGCGGGCCAGATCGTCGGCACCGTATCCGATCGAGGTCAACAGGTCCGGTCGTCCGACGTCACCGATGAACAGCGCGTCACCGGTCAACACGGCCCAAGGGTCGGCCCCGGGACGTTCGCGCACCACGATCGAGATCGATTCTGGGGTATGCCCGGGAGTGTGCAGGATCTCCAACTCGACGGTGCCCAGGGACAGGACCTGGCCGTCGACGAGATGCTCGATGGCAAAGTCGGCTTGCGCGCCGGGGCCGTAGGAGATCACCGCGCCGGTCGCGTCGGCCATCTCCAGATGCCCCGAGACGAAGTCGGCGTGGAAGTGGGTCTCGATGACCCGTTCGATCCGCAACCCTTCGGCCGCGGCGTCGGCGAGATAAATCTCGATGTCGCGTTGGGGGTCGACGACGACGGCCCGGCCCGAATCGCGGTCACCGATCACATAGCTGTACAGCGACAGACAGGCGAGGTCGTACTGGCGGAAGAACATGACGGGGTCCTCAGCGTCTCGAGAACGGCCGGGTCCGACCTCCACCGTCTGCTTCGGACGCCGGGTGGCCCTCACACCAGTCCTCCGGGGGCACGACGGCGCGCACCTCGTCGACGTGGTCGCCACAACCTGCCCAGGTCGTCTTGCCACAGGTTCGGCATTGC
>DASSYG010000427.1:0-10464 GCA_035703405.1 Acidimicrobiales bacterium
GGGCAAGTGCTGGCAGCGTGCCGGGTTCGGCGATGGCGATACGTGCCCCGCCGAGGTCGTGGGGAGCGTCGAGCAGCGCCAGGCGTTCGGTGAGAATTGCCTTGGTGACCGCTCCGGTCCGCGCGCCGGGACCGAGACGGCCCAACTGCGCCACGACGTCCGGGCCGGCCACACCGTCGGTGACCAGGGCAGAGTTGCGTTGGAAGGCTTTGACGGCGGCCTCGCTCTCGGGTCCGAAGATCCCGTCGACGCGGCCCCCGTGAAAGCCCAGTTCGCTCAGTCGCCGCTGCAGCGCCGCGACGTCGTCACCGCGCAACATCGGCACGCGGTGGTACAGCAGGCGGTCGCCGAGGCTGTAGCCCGATTCGACGAGTGCCGCCCAGGTCGACCGGTCACAGGTGCCCGACGCCGCGAGGCCTGAGCGTTCCTGAAAGGCGAGCACTGCAGCTTCGGTCGACCGGTCATAGTTCCCCGTCGCCTCGGGGGTGCCGAGGAGCCCGGACTGGCGAAGCCGGATCTGCAGATCTCGTACGGCGGACCCCGACGTGCCGGGGCCCAGGGGAAAGAGATCGGAGACGGGATCGGTCTCTGGAGCCATGGGCGACAACCGTGTGGATGCGATGCGGTGTTCGGCGGTCGACGACCGCCGAACACCGTCGGTGCTCAGGAGAGCACGTCGCCGAGTTCGTCGACCAACTGGTGCTTGCCTTTGGCGCCGATGATGCGCTTGGCCTCTTTGCCGTCGGCGAACAGGATCAAGGTCGGGATGCTCATGACGTTGAACTGGAGCGGCACCTTGGGGTTCGCGTCGATGTCCATCTTCGCGAAGGTCATCTGGTCACCGTGTTCACCGGCCAGTTCATCGATGATCGGCGCCACCTTCTTGCACGGACCGCACCATTCGGCCCAGAAGTCGACGAGGACCGGCTTGTCGGCGCTGTTGATCTGCTCGTCGAACGAGTCGTCGGTGAGGGTGATGATTCGTGAATTGGTCATGGATACCTCCAGGGGTATATTACCAGTTGTCGTCGGCGGCACCTGCTGCCAGCCAACGTTCGGCATCGAGGGCGGCCATGCAACCGGAACCGGCCGCGGTGATCGCCTGACGATAGGTGGAGTCCTGCACGTCTCCGGCGGCGAACACCCCAGCCACGCTGGTGCGCGTGCCGTCGTGGACGTCGATGTACCCGTTCTCGAGCAGGTCGAGCTGACCCTTGAACAGGTCGGTGTTGGGGCGATGCCCGATCGCGACGAACAAGCCCGTGACTTCGAGCTTCGAGGTCTCGCCCGTCACGGTGTCGGTGAGGGTGAGGCCGTCGAGGCGATCGTCGCCGTGCACGTCGGTCACGACCTTGTTGTACGCGAAGTGGACCTTCGGGTCGTCCAGCGCTCGTTGCTGCATGATCTTGGATGCTCGCAGCTCGTCGCGGCGGTGGATCACCGTGACCGAATCGGCGAACCGGGAGAGGAACGTGGCCTCTTCCAGCGCGGAATCGCCGCCGCCGACCACCGCGATGTCGTGGCCGCGGAAGAAGAATGCATCGCACGTGGCACACGTCGAAACGCCGTGTCCGAGCAGGCGCTGTTCGTGTTCGAGGCCCAGCATCAGCGCTTTGGCGCCGGTCGAGATGATGATCGCATCGGCCCGGTAGGTCGGCTCGGCGGTGTCGGGATTGCCGACCCACACCGAATAGGGCCGTGCCGACAGGTCGACGCGGGTCACTTTGCGGGTGACGATCTCGGTCTCGAAGCGGAGCGCCTGGTCACGGAACGCCGCCATGAGATCCGGACCCATGATGCCGTCGACGAAACCGGGGTAGTTCTCGACATCGGTGGTCAACATGAGCTGGCCACCAG
The DNA here is from genome assembly GCA_035703405.1 of Acidimicrobiales bacterium. Classification (GTDB taxonomy): domain Bacteria; phylum Actinomycetota; class Acidimicrobiia; order Acidimicrobiales; family Iamiaceae; genus JAFDWI01. The sequence goes on from DASSYG010000427.1 coordinate 1,858, forward strand.
GCTGATCGGTGTTGCTCTCGAGCTCGCCCTCGATGAGCAACGGCGACAACTGGGCGCGGGAGGTGTAGATGGCGGCCGTCAGTCCGGCCGGACCCGACCCGATGATGAGAACCTTGCGGACGTCGTCTTCCACGGTGTCTTCCTCGAATGTGGCGACGCTTCCGGACAGAAGCGTTCGAAGGCGTCAACCATCTTTGGACCGGTTGCTATTCCCGACGACCGCTGACCCGGTCGAGCCTAGAGGATGCACCCCCGGGCGCATCCGACCCACGGGCTCCACGAGCGTCTATCGGTGAGGGACTCTCCGGGCCTTGCCCCACAGGACCAGGGCGACGATGCCGAAGATCACACCCAGGCCGATCTGTGGAATCCAGACCTTGCCCGTGTACACGGTGATGATCCTGATGATGAAGATCGTGGCGAGCACGAGGGCGCACAGGCCGACGAGCAGGGCGAAGAACCCGTAGACGACGCCTCGAGCCGCGGTCATGGCCGGGCCGACCGTCTTGTCTCGTACCGTTCCGACGGTCGAGACGATCAGATCGGCCGCCTGATCGGGCCAGGAGCCTTGCGTTCCGGGTTCAGCGGCCATCGGATCACCCTACAGGTCGCGTGGAGCGCCGATCGGCCTCGTCGAGAGGTCCGGCTGGGCCGATCGGTCAGGGGTCGATCGCGGCCAGCACCCGACAGGTGCGTGCGTCGACGAGCACCAGCCGGTCTCCGGCACGGTCCGAACCCGACGCCGGAAGCTCATAGGACACCACGAAGGTCGGCTTGCGGTCGACGAGCAGTCGGGATGCGGCCGATCGTGTCCCGAGCGACCGGTCGGTGCTCTGCTGGGCGATCGCCTGTTGGCATCGCTGCAGGCCGGCCTCGCTGAGGTCGACGCCATTCGGGGGGGATGCCGACGAACCGGTCGTGGTCGGCAGCGCAGGATCGGCAGGATCGGCGGGGCCCAGCGTCTTGGGATCGAGATCTCCCATGAGGGTCTTCGCGGCCGCCTGGTCGGCCACTGCTCCCAGATTCGGAAGTAGCGCGGCCTGGGTGGTCGCGGTCGTCGTCGACGTGGCCTGCTCGGGCGAAGTGCGACCGGTGATGACAAGCGTGGCGCCGATGACGATGCCGGCCACGGCGATTCCCAGCACGATCAGATGGCGCCGGGACGACGGTGCCGATCGCGTCGGCCGACGTGCCTGCGTCGATGGGTCACCCATCGGATCGGGGTCGAGGGGGTCGCTCATCGCACCTGGATCCCCGAGATCGTGACCTTGCCTTCCGGCCCGGGCCGGGTGATCCACAGGAGCAAGCGGTTGCCTCGCTGCGAGCCGAGATCGAACGTCGTGGTGCCCGGTTGGATGTTCTCCTCCGCGGTCACCGGATCGCCCCAGTCGGCGAGGGAATCTCCGGCCGCTCCGGTGGCGAGAAACACCTCGGCGTTCCATCCGGCCGTCGAGGTGTCGACGACGAGCGACTCCAGGGCGGCCTCGTCGGTCAGCACCAGGTCGAGGCCGACGCCGTCCTTGACCCCGAACACCGGCGCGTCCCGATACTGGGAGGTGTTCCAGGCCGTGGCGGGATCACCGTCGGTCAGAAAGCCGAGTTGGTCGTCGTTCTCCTCGCCGTCGTCTCCCTGTGGGTCGAAGGAGTGCACGGCGGTGATGTGCGGCGGGGCGAGCACGGTCGTGGGCGTATGGGTGCCCGAACTGCCCAGGATCCGCTTGCCGGCACCGGACTGTCCGAAGAGCACCCAGACCACACCCAGGGCGAGTGCGACGAGCACGATCAACAGTGTCGGCACGAGCCAGGCACGTTCGGAACGGCCGAAGCCGCGTGCCGGTACCTCGTCCTGGCCGGGATCGTCGGGGACCCGAGGTGGTCCGGCCGGGACCGGCGTGCGCTCGGCGGCCGGCTCGGACGCGACCGTCCCGGCGATCATCGTGTCGCCGGGCGCCGTGTCGTCGACGGTGATCTCGATGGGGGCGCGCTCACCGGCACACCCGAGCAGTGCGGCCCGGAACTGTGCCGCATCGGCGTAGCGATCGTCGGGGTGTCGGGCCATGGCCCGCATGACCACGTCCTCGATCTGGCGCGGAATGTCCGCCCGCACCTGCCGTGGTCGCAACGGGGCCTGGTGGAGCCGCGCCAGGGCCGTGCCGGTGTCGGTATCGGCCAGGAAGGGAACCCGTCCACACAGCGACTCGAACAACACGATGCCGAGCGCGTACACGTCGGCGCGACCGTCCACGGCGGTTCCTTCGACCTGCTCGGGCGCCAGGTACTTCGCCGTTCCCAGCATCGACCCCTCGGCGGTGAGGTCGTGGCCCTCGGCTGCTTTGGCGATCCCGAAATCGGCGACCAGCACCCGCCCGTCGGTCGAGAGCAGGATGTTCGCCGGTTTGATGTCGCGGTGCACGACGAGGGCGCGATGGGCCGCGTCGAGTGCATCGGCGACCTGTGCACCCACGGCCACGGTCTCGGCGACGCTCAAGGTCCCCATCGTGTCGAGACGGCGGCGCAGGGTGGTGCCGTGCACCAGTTCCATCACGATGGCTTCACATCTCGGGGCAGGCTCTGAGCCGTCGGTCGGGGCGCGGTCGCCCGGTTCGGACACCGTGTCGAAGATCGACACGATCGAGGGATGGCTCAGGCGTGCCGCGGCGATCGCCTCGTGATGGAACCGTTCCACGAAAGCGTCGTCGACGAGCAGATGGTCGTGCAGGATCTTCACGGCGACCTGACGGCTCAGGACCTCGTCCATCGCCTGGTAGACCCGGGCCATACCGCCCGTGGCGATCAGCCGGACGATCCGGTACCGGCCGCCGATGAGGGTGCCGATCGGACCACCGGCGGCGGATCCCGACGACGACCCCGGCCGTGGGCCGGCAGGAGAAACAGCTGGGGAACTGGCGGCACGCGCATCATCCACGGTGCATCGAACGCTATCGGGCCGCGGGGTAGTGGGTGAAGGACACCCGGCCCTGGTGTGGGTTGCTACGACGCCGCAGGAAGGACGAAGCTGACGCCCATCGTGCCGCGGCCACCGTGGGTTCCGATCGTCGGGCCCAGACGCAGCTCGCCGTAGTTCGTCTCTTCGGGGAACATGCCGCGGAACAGCTCGACATCGGGCGCCAGGGCTTCGCACAGCAGCAGGTCCTCGACATCGCCCGATGCGACCAACTTGGCGATGATCCAGGCGAGGGCTTTGCGGCGCGTCCGCTGCTTGCCGGCTTCGTGCACCGCGCCGGCGCGGATCTCGATGATCGGTTTGATCTGCAGCACGGTGCCGAGAAACGCCTGGGCGCCACCGATCCGGCCGCCCATCTTGAGGTTCTCGAGAGTGTCGAAGCTGCCGAAGATCGTGGTGCGAGCGGCCCGGTCACGCACCATCGCCTCGATATCGTCGAGCGACTTCCCCGCGGCGGCGGCCTCGGCGGCACGCTTGACCAGCGAATACAGCCCCCCGCTCACCGTTTCCGAATCGATCACCCGAACCTCGATCCGGTCGGCGACCTCGGCGGCGGCGTTGCGGGCCGCGTCGATCGTCGCGGACATGTCGCCGGCCAGGTCGATGCACACCACGCCGGTGGCACCGGCATCCTTGGCCGCGAGAAAGGCCTCGATGAACTCCCCGGGAGCCGGGGCCGCAGTAGAGGGGAGACCCGGGAGTTCGGCCATCTTGGCGTAGAACTCCTCGACGCTCAGCTCGACGCCGTCGCGGAATTCGTCGTCGCCGAACCGGATCTTGAGGGGGACGACGGTCACGCCGAGTTCGACGGCAGCGGCGGGAGTGATGTCGGAACCGGAATCGGTCACGATGTGGATGCCGGACATGGGTTTCCTCGGATATCTCGGGGAGCAGATCTCGAAGCTTCGGACCCGCCTGGAACCCAGAGCGTTACATACCTGTCGCCGGCGAGGGGCGCCGATCGATCAGTCGATGTCGATCAGCTCGGCCGGGGGAACGTGGCGGGCACGGCGACGACGGCGGGTGCGGATGATGTCGCGTCCCCACCACAGGATGAGGAATGCCAACGAACCGAAGCTGATGATGAACCCGACGCCAGATGCGGCGGTCGAGCGGACGACGATCTCGGAGGTCCCGACCACGAGGGTGTTGTCCGGTGAGGTCACCGTCAACCGGACGATCGTGTCACCGGGCGAATCGCTGTGGACGCGGATGTCGAAACGGGTCGTCGTGTCGTCGAGTCGCACCGCCTGGGACTTGCCGTCGGGAAGCTCGAGTCGGGTCGGCGCGTCGATGTGGACCACCACTTGGGTCGGGCCGTCGGACGGGCGCCTGATCGTGACCGGCAGCGAGGCGGTGTCGGAGGTCAGCGTGATCGTCTGACGTGGCGGCAGGCGCACCGACTTCGCCGATGTGGTGACCTGGGATCGGATCGCCGCGAACTCCCGGTCTCGGGCCGCTGCTCCCACGCCTGGCATCGCGGCGACGCTCATCCGGTTGCGGAGCTGCCGGGTGACGGTCTGCGAATGCGCCGAACCGCCGGGGACCATCGTGGCCAGGGAATCGACGAGCCCACCCGTGACCGTCATCTGCGCGCCCAGTTCCGACGACGGAGCTGGCGATGCGCCTTGGCGAAGTGACCGTTGCAGCGTCGGGCCCTCGCTCGCGGTGTCACCGGCTGTCCGGGCCGCCGGGGTGCTCTCGATGAGGCCGGTCAACGACGTCGGTGCCACGAGCGGGTCCGAGCCGGCGGGGTGCGCGCCTTGAAGGGCGGCGACGTACGCGGCGAGGAATGCCGCAGACGGGGTCCTGCCGGCAGGCGGTGCGACGACCATTCCCCGGGTGATGGCGGGCAGGTCGAGCGCGATGACCGACAGATCGGCGATCAACTGGTTGGCCCCGAGGACCGGGTCGTCGTTGGTGAAGTGCGCCGCGAGTCCGCGGTCGAGCTGCACGGCGGGAGCGGTGCGCCCTTCACCGAGATCCACGAGGAACGGGGCGGCGAGGGTGCGGGGGAACGCGGAGGTGTCCAGGTCGTCGAGCCGGTCGTCGGGAATGAGAAAAGCCGTCGTACCGCGGTTCGCGAACCAGCGCAGCGATTGCTCCGACGGTCTGCCGTCCCACGCGGCGAGGTCGGCGATGGCAGGTGAGGGAAGGTGCAGTCGGTCACCCAGGGTCTCGTCGCCCGAGTCGGTGGACCGGTCGGCGAGCGGTGCCAGCTCAGGGGTGGCGATCCAGCCGGCCAGGTTCACCGGCGACCAGGGTTGGCTCTGGAGGGGGAGTCCGTCGACCAACGCGGCGAGTCTCAGGACGCGGGCGGCGTCGTCGTCGGATTCGTCGGTTGCAAGGGCGTCGAGGAGCGCGGGTGAGACGGCGAATCCGAAGCTGCGTCGCACGGCGTCGGTACTGGCGTCGAGACCCTCGATGAGTGCGTCGGTCGCGGCACGGGCCGCTTCGGTCGGAATCGGGTTGCCGGACCGATCGAGACGGGGGCGTGGTTGCAGACGGAATTCCGAGGCGACCCGGAGCGATTCGCGACCGGAGGTGCCCTCGGCGGGGGAGGTCGGAAGGCGCACGATGTAGGCGACCAGCGACGCGATCGTGCTGCCATCGGCGTCGGTCACCGTGAAGACGAGGGGATACACCCCGGGCTGGGTGAGGGTTACCGAGTCGACGTCGGCCGGCGGTGACGCTGCTTCGTCGGGCGGTGGTGCCGACCCGTCGTCGACCGAGAACCGGACGGTCACCGATGCCGATCCGCGCTTCAGGTCGTGCTCGGTGAGCTGTGCTTCGACCCCGGAGAGGTTCTCGCCGTTCGCGGTGAGTCCGAACGCGGACCGGGTCGCGACCGCGCGGTGCAGGACCGGTGTCAGCTTCGCTCCCGAGGGGATGTCGGCGACCGACACGGTGGCGCTCACCGTGTCGACAGCCTGCACCCACGGGTCGAGTGCCCGGAGTCGGATCGATGCGGCCTCATCGGCCGAAGGTGCCCCCGGTGCGGCCCCGGCGGTCGAACCGGGGCCGGGGGTCGCGAGCAGGGTCGAGCCGCAGACGACGGCCAGCACCAGGAGGGCGCGCGCACGCCGTGCGGTCACCTCGACCGGTCCCGGTTCCAGGCCCAGACGGCGAGTCGCTGGGTGGTCGGGACGAACCCGGAGTCGAGGTAGAGGCGCTGCGCGGCGATGTTGTCGACCTGGGTGTTGACCAGCACTCCGACGGCGTGGCGCCGACCGAACCAACGTAGGGCGTCCGCGAGGAGCGCCCGACCGTACCCGTGACGGCGACTCGCCGGGTCCACCGCGACACGCTGGACATAGCCGGTGTCGCCGGCGAACCCGCACAACGCATACGCGGCTACGTGCCGGGACGCGCCGGCATCGACCAGGCGGAACCGACACACCGGTGTCGCCGCCAGGATCGCCCGGAGCCCCCCGGTGTCCAACGCCGTGCCGGTCGTGAACGCTCGCCCGTCGACCCGGGCGGCGTCGGGGAGGTCGCGTCGTGTCGAGCCGCGGCGTGTCGGTGCGTCGCGCTGAGGGATCGGTCGGGCAAGATCGTGGCGGAGCACGCACAGTTCTTCGTGCGGCGTGAATCCGGCTGCCGCGAACGGTTCGAGGCAGGCCGCGTCGAGCGCGGCGGTGAGGACCCGGTCCACGCCGCGACCGGCGAGTTCGTCGATCACCCCGACGATGGTGGCCCGATGCGGCCGCTCCCGTGGGTCGCCGGGTCGGAGCACGACGGTGTGGGTGGGCGCGTGCCACTCATCGCACAACAGTCGGTCGTCACCGATACGGAAGATCTCGGGTGCGCTCATCGTTTCTCGTCCCGACGAGGTTACGAAGTCTCCACGACCGACAGGGTGATCGGCGGCCTCTGCAGGACCACCACCTAGTCTGACGGGGTGACGTTGCTGGTCGTCGCCGACGAACGCTGTGCACGGCACTTTGCCGGATCGGGGCACCCCGAACGCGCCGAGCGCGTCGATGCACTCCTGGTGGGCCTGCACGACGCCCAGCGCGACGAGGCGATCGAGTTCGCCGTCCCGTCGCCTGCCACCGACGATGCGCTCGAGCGGGTCCATGCTCCCGACTACGTGGCCGCGGTGACATCGTTCTGTCTGACCGGCGGGGGCCACCTCGACCCCGACACCTCGGTCGTGCCCGACTCTCTCGAGGCCGCGCACCTCGCCGCCGGGTCGGGTCTGCACGCGATCGACGTGCTTCGTGAGGGTCGCGCGACGGCCGCGTTGTGCGCGGTCCGACCTCCCGGCCATCACGCCCGGCCCGGCGCGGCGATGGGTTTCTGTGTGTTCAACAACGTCGCGGTCGCCGCCGCGGCGTTGGCGGCAGCGGGGGAGCGGGTGCTGATCGTCGACGTCGACGTCCACCACGGCAACGGCACCCAGGAAGCGTTCTGGGACGACCCCCGGGTCGCGTACGCGTCGATCCACCAGTGGCCGTGGTATCCGGGCACCGGCGCCGCCGACGAGACCGGGGGAGCGGGTGCGCGCGACGGCATCTGCAACGTGCCCGTCCCCGCCGGGGCGACGGGCGACGTGTACGACGCCGCGGTCGACACCGTCATCGTTCCCTTCGCGGAACGCTTCGCGCCGGACTGGCTGTGCATCTCTCTGGGATTCGACGCCCATCGGGCCGATCCGTTGGCCGAGGTCGGCCTGTCGGCCGGCGACTTCGGTCGGATCATGGCCAAGCTCGTCGGACTCGTACCGACCGGCCGGACCATCGCGCTGTTCGAGGGCGGTTACGACCTCGGGGCGATCGCGTCCTCGACGGCCGCGTCGGTCGCGGCGTTGACCGACCGCACCGCCGGTTCTGCGACGGCCGTTGCCGCGACGAGCGACGAGGCCCCGACGACGGGTGGACCGGGACGCGATGCGGTCGCGGCTCTGGCGCGTCGTTGGAACGCCTGACGGTCGGCCTGACGGTCGGCAGGGCCGATCCGCGAGCCGATGGTGACGAGATTTCGGGCGCAACGAAATAATCGTCATGTAGTTGTAATGCAGAACCGGGAGTGGTTACAGTACCGCTCTATGCATAACCACCGATTCGCTCGCCGCGCTGCCGCCGCGGCCCTGGCACTGTCGGTCGGAGTGGCCCCTTTCCTGTCTGCTTCGAACGCCCGCGCCGATGAAATCACCGACCTACAGTCGCGTGCCGACCAGATCTCGACGCAGATCTCGGATCTGCGAGCCCAGGTCGAAGACGACACTGCCGCCGTGGAGCGGGCCACCTACAAGGCGTCGGTGATCGACGACAAGATCGACAAGGCGTCCGCGCAGTTGGCCGCCGCGAAGCGCAACGAGGCGTCGAGCCGGAAAGATCTGGCCGACTACGCGCTCAACGCGTACGTGAACGGTGGGTCCGGATCGGTCGATCTCGCAGCGCTCCTCGACACCGAGGGTGACGAGATCGGACCCCGTCAGGGTTACACCTCGACCGCAGTCGGTGACCGTCAGGAACTGGTCGACCAGCTCCAGGCATCCCAGCGGATCACCGCCGATCGTGCCGACACTCTCGCAGCCGAGCGCAAGAACGCTGCCGCGGTGGCCGAGCAGGCGAAGGCCAAGAAGGCGAGTGCCGAGGCCGCGCAGAGCGAACTCGAGTCGGTGCAGTCCCAGGTCA
>DASSYG010000187.1:0-2739 GCA_035703405.1 Acidimicrobiales bacterium
TCTTCACCCGCAACGCCACCGAGGCGATCAACCTGGTGGCCCAGACCTGGGGGCGGACGAACCTCGGCCCCGGTGACGCCGTGGTCGCCACCGAGATGGAGCATCACGCCAACATCGTCCCGTGGCAGATGCTCGCCGCCGAACGCGGCTGTGAGGTGCGTTTCATTCCGATTGACGCGGATGGTCGGCTCGACCTGACCGATCTGGATGCACTGCTGGAGGGGGCGAAGCTGCTCACGGTCACCGCGGAGTCCAACGTGCTGGCCACGATCAACGACGTGCCCGCCCTGGCCGCTGCGGCCCACGCCGCCGGCGCGCTGTGCCTGGTCGACGCGTGCCAGTCGGTGCCCCACATGCCGGTCGACGTGGTCGAATCTGGCGCGGACTTCATCGCGTTCAGCGCGCACAAGATGCTCGGGCCGACCGGCATCGGGGTGCTGTGGGGCCGCACCGAACTCCTCGATGCGATGCCACCGTTCCTGGGTGGCGGCGAGATGATCGCGGACGTCCGCCTCGACGGGTTCACCGTCAACGAGCTGCCCTGGAAGTTCGAGGCAGGCACGATGCCGATCATCGAGGCCGTCGGCTTGGAAGCGGCCATCGACGTGCTCGAAGGGCTCGGCATGGACCGGGTCCGCGCCCATGAGATCCAGCTCAACCGCTACGCCTTGGCCACGTTGAACGAGCGCTTCGGTGACAAGATCCGGATCTGGGGTCCGCCCGACGCCGAAGAGCGCGGTGGGATCGCGTCGTTCAGCTTCGACGACATCCACCCCCACGACATCTCCCAGGTGCTCGACGAGCACGGCGTGTGCGTGCGGGCCGGTCACCACTGCGCCAAACCGCTCATGCGGTGTCTGGGGATCGGGGCGACCGCCCGGGCGTCGTGGTACGTCTACAACGACGAAGCCGACATCGACGCGCTCGCCGATGCCCTGGCGGCGACGGCCGAGTTCTTCACCGTCTGAGCGGATCGTCCGCGCAGAGCGACCCCGCACCGTCCGACCGACCGTCGATCATCACTCAAGGAGCCGTGCATGGCCGGCCTCGAAGACCTCTACAAAGAAGTCATCCTCGACCACTACCGCAACCCGCGGTGCCGTGGTGAGCTCGACGTGCCACCGGCGACGATGGCCGAAGGGTTCAATCCGTTGTGTGGCGACGAGGTGACCGTGTACACCGAGGTCGCCGACGGTCGACTCGAGCGGATCCGCATTGCCGGCCAAGGGTGTTCGATCAGCCTGTCGTCCGCGTCGATGATGGCCGAGCGGCTCGAGGGCTGCTCACTGGACGAGGTCGATGGTGTCGTCGCGACGTTCAACACGCTCATGTCCGTGCACGAGGCCTCGCTCGGTGACGCGGCCGCGCTTGACGCCGACGGCCTGCCCGAAGACGACGCGACACCGGTGGCAGACGAGTCATCACTCGGTGACCTGGTCGCGTTGCGGGGCGTGTTGCGCTACCCGCGTCGCATCAAATGCGCCACCCTGGGCTGGACGACGCTGACCAAGGCCCTCGCCGAATCCGACATCGCCGCGCCTCGCTGAACCCACCGACACGGGCCGCGCACATCCCCTTGTCGCCCAGACCCCCTCCGGTAGATTCAGCGTTGAAGCGGCAGCCGAGTGCAAGAGGAGGCCCTGATCGTGCTGGAGCCGATCACGGCCAATACGAAGTCGTTCATCTGGGTCACCGTCGCCGAACCCGGCAAGACCTTCTTCGCCTGCGCCGGACGCGCCGACGGCATGCCCGATGGCCCATGCGCAGCCGCTCGAGGGTCGCGTACTCCACTACCGCGATAGTTACGGGACCGAAGTGGACGCAATCGTCCAGCTCACCGACGGCCGGTGGCTTGCATGCGAGGTGAAGCTGTCACCGGATGCGGTCGACGCGGCGGCAGCATCGCTGCTCAGATTCCAGGACACCGTCGACCTCGACAAAGTCGGGGATCCTTCAGCGCTCGTGGTCATCACCGGGACTGGTTACGGCTGCCGGCGGCCTGACGGCGTCGCCGTCGTGCCTATCGGGGCACTCGGTCCCTGAGACCGGACCGCGCCATCAACGACCGCGGCGGCGGAACCAGCCGAGGATCCCGCGGGGGCGGTTGCGTTCAGCGTCGACCTCGGCGTGGATCTGCGGGGCGGCGGCGTTGACGATGTCCTCGGCAGAGTCCAGCAACTCGGCTATCCCCTGCGCGTCGGGCTCGTCGGGCGTCGGCGCCACGACGAGCGTGCCGTGCGACCAGTTCACATCAGCGAGACGGCGTTCGAAACGTGGGCAGTCATCCGGGCACCGCCACGGGGCTTCCGGGGCGAGATCGAGGGCGCACTTGCGGACCGTGTCACCGTTCGGATAGGTCCGGGATTGAAAGTGTTTGCACTCCTGGCGCATCGGCATGATTCAGGCTAGGCCTTCATTCGTTCGGTGCGTCGTCGCTCGGCAGCCAACGGCGCGAGCCGGACCGGACCCCGCAGGTACGGGTCGGTGCCGGCCTCATGGTCGGTCACGTCGATGATCTCGGTGATCTCGGGCGCCACCCGGTGCACCATCACCTCGACACTCCCCCGCAGCGTGACCTGCGAAGACGAACAGCCCTGGCAGCCGCCGCCCATCGCGATGCGCAGCGTCGTCCCCTCCAGACCGACCAGCGAGATCTGGCCGCCGTGGGAGGCCACCCGCGGGTTGACTTCACGGTCGAAGAGTCGCTCGATGATCCTGGTCAACGCGGCTGCGTCGCGC